>UQHJ01000028.1 GCA_900540885.1 uncultured Prevotella sp. | reverse complement strand
GTGCGGTTTTGGAGACTAATACTAGAGGTTTGCATATTACTTTGGCTATTCCTATTTCCTTTTTTAGAGAAAACATTGAAACTAAAAATGAAACATAAATATACTATGTTTCATCTTTTGAACACATTGATTATCAACGTATTGAAACTAAAAAATGAAACATGAAAGCAAAAAATGCCGTGGGTAAATACACGTAAGCAAAATGTATATTTAGGGCGTTCTGAAACATTTTGTAGAGAATTCTGTAGAGACTTTCAAACTACAACAATTTGTCAAATAGAACAACTACGTAATTGAAGTTTCGGATTTAGCAACGACGGGCTGAATCCGAAACTTGAGTACGTAATATCTTTTAGATTTAGTCTGCTTTATTAATCGGCAGGGGGACTTCTACGGAGCGGATGTGTAAGTCGCGCTGTGGAAAAGGAATTTCAATATTGTGTGCATTGAGCGTGTTGTAAATAGCTTCCTTTACGCGTCCTGTCATAATGAACTTTTGCTCTACGAGCACCCAATAGGTCACGAATAAGTTGACACTATTGTCGCCAAATTCGTCAAACACTACGCTGATAGGATTCTTACTACTAATCACTTCACGTCCGTCGTCAGTTTGGGTCATAAGATTCTTCACAGCGTCTGTTAGGAGCGTACGCACTTGGTCTATATTTGCACCATAGGCTACACCTACGGGTACAGATACCATTTCGTAAGAGTGATTTTTGGTGATATTCTTAAAGTTCTTGCTAAAGAGCGAACTATTTAAGAAAGCTATCACACAGCCGTCGGCTGTAACTACCTGCGTGCTCTGATAGGTGATACTATCTACCTTACCACGAATGCCGTCACACTCAATAAAGTCGCCAACACGCACGCGTCCCGTCATGAGCGAAATGCCGTAGAAGAAGTTTTCGAGTAAGTCCTTCATGGCAAAACCGACACCCGTTGCCAAACCTGCTGAGATAACAGAAACGGCCGTTGAAGGTATCTTTAAGAGTCGTACTGAAATGATAGCATACATACCCCAAACGCAGATAGCAATAATATTATTGGCCAGCGTAAAGTTAGGTTTACCATTTACGACCACCTTTGACTTGTGATACTTGTGATAGAGCGCTTTGATTAGGTAGTTTAAGTAGCGGAAGATGAAGTATAGCGATGCTACTAATACGATCTTAAACAATGAGAGTTCGACAACGCCGTCAACGCTTAAGAAGTTGAACATAAAGATGTTAACTACCGTTGCTGTAAGATCGAACACGTCGGCTGCCCACCAAATAGAGAGCAACACTGACAATACGCCTAATACAGGCACAATGGCCATGGCCACGAGGTCGTAAAACCACGTCTGATTGATATGCTTCTCGTGGCGCACGCGAATAGCTTCTAATAAATTAAGATGTTGCGTCTTTCCTTTATTCACCACCAACTTCTCACCAATCTTCTTCACCAAGCGTTTCTCTTCGTACACGGCCAGAAGGTCGTAAACGCACGTAACCGTTTGAATGCAAGCCAATTGGAACATCCACCAAATCAGTATTTGAACTGAGAGCAAAGTATATCCGTACCATGCGGCTGCAGTTGAAACCACCATGAGCGAGAGCGAGATGTAGGTGTAGAATATATCACTCCGCGGAATGTTATCATTGTGTCGTGCTACGCCATACCATTGCCACAAGGTGAAAAGTAATAGAATAGGCGGGAACACCAACTGCACTAAGTTATTGGGAATGAAAATGATACGAAAGGTGATGACGAGAAACGACATCAGCATAATGGGCGTGTAGATGCGAAAGCCACTTTTGATTTGATCGCCCGTTAAGCGAATGAGCAACGAAACGAATATAGCGCCCAACAACCAAGCGTACTCAATGAGCAGCTTAGAAGCCATTAAGAAGAAATTGTGATACATAAACGTGCGGCAGATCATAATCGAAATGGCGAATATAACCATAGCGGCAGCCAATATGAGACATACCTTCTTCTTCATAAACTCTTCCGTACGGAAACGCTTCGGCACAATCCAACGCACTATCACATTGCTCAACAAAGCGGCAACGATGATGTAGAACAGCACAAAGGAGGTCAACCCCATTACGATAGGGCCGCGCCACTGCGAATTTACTTCTTGTCGTTTGCCTGCTGTGTCAATATGTTCGGTGTCATACTTTTCGCTAGCATCGGCCTTAGCTTGCTTCATATAGCGTGACAATTGTCCTAAGATCTCAAAGTAATTGGCATCGCCATTCACAAATATGTTTTGCTGAATTGTATTATAGCGTTGCAGAGCATAGTTGTTGAGTTTGCCCAACTTGCTTGAGGTCATTTTATAATGCTCTTTGTCACGAATGATGTTTTGCTTCAACTTCTCTAAATTGTTGCGCAAGGCTGTCGCATACTTGAGGCAAACCGCACGGTCTTCTTGCCCTTCATCGCTTAGCATAAAAGGTAACTGGGCATTAGGAGGCGGTAGCTGTCCACCCTTCTTCGTCACAGGACCTACCAAAATGGGCACGGGGGATGCCCCCTTTACGTTGATTTGCGGATGAGCAAGGTCTTCCGCCACAGAGGGTGGTATCGTTTGCAATGAACTAATCAGTGCATTGTAACGATTTAGCTCCATATTGATGCGATCCAATATCTTTTGATAGGGTACACTGCGCTTGTTAAACTCATTGTAAAGTTGCGTTGCTTCGTGACAAGCATACGTCATATCAAACGTAAAGTCCTGCTTTTGAGAGTAAAGCATTAAGCCTATTTGGTCGCTGCGTTGCATAAGCGAAATCATTTGCTTATGCTGCATTTGCGTCAGTGTATTATAACGAGCCAGGTGCTGCTTCTGCTCGTTGTAGGTTGACTGCAACTCAGCGCGTAATACTTTCAGCGTAGCCGCAAGGTCTTTTTCCTTCAACACAGCATGCGTAGGCAGTGACATTGTGAATGACAATACCAGCAAGAGCAAGGCTGAAAAGCATTTGTGTGTATGTGTCATTTTCATATATTTGTTAGTAGGGAGTTCTAATAATTTGGTTTTTAGTTTTGAGGTTATAAAGTCACATCGTGTTGATTATCAACTAAATAGGACTTAAATTTTGTATTTCAACACTTGCAGCAAGGACGGACTGAATCACTGGCTGCGGCTCAGCAATTCAAGCAAGCTTGATTGCATTCGCCTTGCACGATGATTTTATTGACATCATCGGCTGCGGCTCAGCAATTCAAGCAAGCTTGATTGCATTCGCCTTGCACGATGATTCAGCCCGCCCTTGCTAAATCCGAAACTTGAGTAACTTTATAACCTCATAAGCTCCAGACCAAAAACGCTATTATTTCTCAATTGCCTCTTTAATCTCCTTAGCCGAAACGCTTACAGCGTCTTTAGTAAGTTCGGGCACATTGTAACTCTTGGGCAACAAAATATTTTGCATCGGATTGAGTTGTGGCAAAAGGAAGGCCTTGTGTGCCTTACCTTGCTTGTCGAAATAGGCCATGTAAACGCGTGAGAAGGAGCCGTCGTCACGACGCGAAGCCATAAATATCCAGCGTCCGTTCGAACTCCAACCATGATAGCTGTCGGCTTGTTTACTATTTGCCTCAGTGAGCGGATAAACTTGTCCTGTCTGCAAATCCTTCACGTACAAGTCAGCCGAGGTGTGCCAGATATGAAATTGGCCATAGTCAGCCAATGAGAAAAGCAAATAACGCCCATCGGGACTCACACGCGTTACGGCAGCACTCTTGCCTTGCGCTGCGCAGTCTACCTCCACTTGTGGCGTACCGAAAGTGCGCGTTATGGGGTCGAATGTCATGCTCATCACGTTGTAGTGTACCTTATCGTAAAGGTTGATAATCAGGTCGCGACGAATTGAGTCATTCTTCCCTTCAAACTCTGGCACATGAGCCGACGTGTAGTATAATTTCTTGCCGTTAGGTGCCCAACAAGGGAACGTCTCTAAGTCAACATCTGTACGCATAATGCTTTTCACTTCTTCTTTGTCAACGTCATAGAAGATGAGATCTGAACCATAGTCTACCACTTCAATCTTTTGGTGATTGCGAATATGGAACGACTGTCCCGTTTGGTTAGACGAGAATACTACCCAGTTGCGCGTTGGGTACCACGTAGGATAAGTTGCACCTGCCAAGATAGAATCGCTCTTAATGGTTCGCTTCTCTATCTTTCCGTTCTCAATAAAGATCGTACCTCCGCCCTTCGCACGACGGTGGAACAACATATATTTTGTGCTATAATTTTGATAATTATGGCAGTTGACGCAGTGGTTGTTGTCTTTATCATACGTGCGATTGTTTTCATAAATCGTTTGCACGTTGAAACTTTCAAGGTCGCGCTGATAAAGTCCCATTTGTCGATACAATTCGTAAGAAGGCTCGATCAAACGGTATGACAAGTAGCGATCAATGCCTTCGTTGGCCACCGTTATTTTATAGCTCGGAAACTTTACCCATTTTCCCTCGCGTTCGGCATAAAGTGTTACGTTGAGATCCTTACCTCGTGCTGCATTGATCAATTCCTTCCACTCCAGTGAGTCGAATTGCAACACGCCGTCTTCGTCTGTAGCGGCAATAATTTGCTTACCACCGCCCTCAATGCTACCCACAAATGCATCGCCTTTTGACTTCACTTGTACATTTAGCGGAGCTATATTGGGCGGAATGACAATATCGCGATAGTCAGGATAGATCTGTGCCACCTCGCTCACGCTTTCTGCGTTAGTCGGAATGGTAGCTTCAGTGTTGCCGCAACTCATTTGGCCGATGAGTGAAAGGCTCAATAATAGCGCACATACACCTTTGTATATAATAGACATCTTTTTCATGAGTCCTTTTGTCTTCTTTTAGTTTACTTCTGTACTCTTTTTCTCTTCCTTACGTACTTGATCGGGATCGTTGTTCTCAGTATAGTAATAATACATATACGTACCTAACCAAGCCTTACGCAATTCATGGCGCAGTGCCAAACGATCTTTGGCGAATGGCTTAGCATCAATCAAGAAAGAATTTATACTGCCAGGCACGAATTGTCCGATCTGTGGAAATTGTTCCATAATGTGCAGTTCGGGGTGCTTAATAGCCAAAATGCCTAGTGCCTCTTGCATACTCATGGGGAAGTTAAATCCCTTTTGTCCTAATATCTGTGCGCGGAAGTAGAAAGCCTTCAAGTCCTTTTGATACAAGCAGGCAGCTGCCGAGGTAATCAACGTAGCGTCCGTACCTTGGTTTATTCCTGTATTGTAACCCAAGAAGAGAGGCGACAAATAGTTTTGCTCAAAATAGTCTTCTTTGGGTGCAAGCGATAGCACATGCTTCAACTCTGCGTCCTCGTCAATGAGTTTGCTATTATGAAGCATTGCCGTATACTTGTCAACAAAATCACCCTCAAACGGCATTTGGCTAATAATGGTCAAATACTTCTGACACAATTCTTTTTCACCCATCAACAGTGCACATACGGCCATGCGCTTAAAGTTATAAAGGCGTGGACCATTCATTACGTTTTGATCCATGGCACAGCGATAACCCGCGTTCAGCAGTCCTGCATGATAGTTGCAGTCGGCCAAGAAGAGTCCATACTCTTCGTTGCCATCAATGGTGTCAAGTCGTGCTTTCGGGTATTCGTATACGAGTTCAAACATACCATCCAAGAGTTGGTCGGTCTCCTCCAAAGCCACGGCATGATAGGCCGCTACCGCACGGCTCGGTTGGCGAGCCGAACGCGCTGTCTCAATCATCGTCTCCCAATCTTGCTGCTGTTGTTGCAATTGAAGACGCGCTAATAAAATCTCATTTTGATTAAAATAGCGGGCAGCTCCCGTCGTTAAGGCGGTGAGCAACAATGTAATACACAAACCGATAGGGCGCACACGTTCGGGTAACACGACCTCCTTCTTACGTGTAATGAACCAGCTAATGGCCGCCATTACAGCCGTTGCGACCAAGGCGTATATTGCAATGGCTAAAAATAAAGAAGGTTCGTGTTTATAATAAAGGTTCGTGCCACGGTAGATTATCCAACCGATTTGGGCTAAGGGCACGATAAAGCCTACTCCCTCCCACTTACGGGGCAAACGAAAGGCTGCATCCGTAAAGCGAGCCGTGAGTGTGTAAATGCCTGCCAATAACAGACCGCCTACCCATGCCCATTTAAATAGGAGTAAGGGCCAACGCAATAGCCAATACCAATGTCCGAGAGGTTGACTAAGTAGATAGTACATCGTGTCAGACGATGTAGAGATGTAACTATCTTGTTCAGCACGTGCTAAGACGTCGCCGTAACCCCATGCTAAGAAGAGATAGAGCGCCACGAAACCCAACCCATAAGTGAGCCAACGAGCCGTGCATAGTTTATACAAGCCTAATGGTCGCTTTGCCTCTTTTGAGGTGGCGGCTTGTGTCATAGACTTCTGCACATTCTTTGATTTGTTATGATTCTTATTCACAGTGTTAGTTATTTTGATGCAGTGATAGAGGGTAAGTGAGGATTATTGTTTGAAAGATTTAACAAGTTTCTTATTTTCCATAGTAAACTTACCCGTTAACTTGTCAACCCGTCAACTCGTAAACTCATTAACTTGTCAACTCGTTAACCGAAAAATTAACTGCAAAGATACGCTAACGAAAGATAAAAGCACTATCTTTGCACCCAAAATATTCACAATCATGTTTGAAAATCTTAGCGAAAGACTTGAAAGGTCTTTTAAAATATTAAAAGGTGAAGGCCGCATCACTGAGATTAACGTGGCCGAAACCCTCAAGGACGTGCGTCGCGCCCTGCTCGATGCCGACGTTAACTATAAGGTGGCCAAGTCATTTACCGACCGCGTAAAGCAGAAGGCTTTGGGCCAGAATGTGCTGACGAGTGTTAAGCCTGGTCAGTTAATGGTAAAGATCGTGCACGATGAGTTGGCCGAGTTGATGGGCGGACATGCTTCAGAACTCAAACTCCAAAGTCGTCCTTCTGTCATTTTAATGGCTGGTTTGAATGGTGCAGGTAAGACAACTCTTTCAGGTAAGTTGGCTTTCTTTCTCAAAACGAAAAAGAGCCGCAAGCCCTTGCTCGTAGCTTGTGACGTATATCGTCCTGCTGCCGTTGAGCAGTTGCGTGTGTTGGCCGAACAGATTGAAGTGCCTATCTACATGAACTTGAACGAGAAGGATCCTGTCAAGATTGCTCGTGAGGGTATACAAGAGGCAAAAGCTAAGGGATACGACACGGTGATTGTCGATACCGCAGGTCGTCTTGCTGTTGACGAAGAGTTGATGAACGAGATTGCAGCTATTAAGGAAGCAGCTCAACCCGACGACACGCTCTTCGTTGTTGACGCCATGACGGGTCAGGACGCTGTTAATACGGCGAAAGAGTTCAACGACCGCTTGGACTACGAAGGCGTAGTACTTACTAAACTCGACGGTGACACGCGTGGTGGTGCAGCTCTTTCTATTCGCACAGTAGTAGACAAACCCATTATGTTTGTGGGTACGGGCGAAAAGATGGAGGCACTTGACGTGTTCCACCCCGAACGTATGGCCGATCGCATCTTGGGTATGGGTGATATCGTTTCGTTGGTAGAACGCGCACAAGAGCAATTCGACGAGAAGGAAGCCCTCAAGTTGCAACGCAAGATTCAGAAGAACCAATTCGACTTCAACGACTTCTTGGCACAGATTCAGCAGATCAAGAAGATGGGTAATCTCAAGGACTTGGCAGCCATGATTCCTGGTGTAGGCAAGGCTTTGAAAGATGTCGAGATTGACGACAATGCTTTCAAGGGCATCGAGGCTATCATCTTGTCAATGACTCCCAAAGAACGCCAGCACCCTGAAATCTTGAACCAAAGCCGTCGCAATCGCATCGCAAAGGGTTCGGGTACGACCATTCAAGAGGTAAACCGCCTTGTGAAGCAGTTCGACCAAACTCGTAAGATGATGAAGATGGTGACCGGATCAAAGATGGGACGTATGATGGCGCACATGCCTAAGATGCCGGGTATGCCTACCATGCCTAAGATGTAATAGAGCGTAAAGCAAAACTTTATATAGGGCTTTGAACACTCCATTTGTGTGTGTTCAAAGCCTTCTTTCTTTAATAGGAATACAGATATGGATACAATCATCATTGACGGGAAAGCCACCGCTGCTACTATTAAGGCCGAAATAGCTGAACGCGTAAAGCATATTGTAGCTGCTGGCGGTAAACGCCCCCACCTGGCTGCCGTACTTGTAGGACACGATGGCGGAAGCGAAACGTATGTCAAGAATAAAGTAATCGCTTGTGAGGATTGTGGCTTTGAGTCATCACTCATTCGTTACGAGGCTGATGTAACTGAGGCCGAACTCTTAGCGTGTGTTGACCGCCTTAACCAAGATGCCTCGGTTGACGGATTTATTGTTCAATTGCCCTTACCCGCTCACATTGACGAACAAAAGGTAATTGAACGCATTGACTCTCGTAAGGACGTTGACGGATTTACTCCAATTAATGTAGGACGCATGTCAATCGGACTGCCTTGCTTCATTCCTGCTACACCGAAGGGCATTGTTGAACTTTTGCGCCGTTATAAGATCTCGACGAGTGGCAAGCGTTGTGTTGTGTTAGGACGCTCTAATATCGTAGGCAAACCTATGGCCATGCTCATGATGCAAAAAGCCTTTGGCGATGCTACCGTTACCGTATGTCACAGTCATAGCACCACGCTGAAGGAAGACTGCCGTCAGGCTGACATTATTATTGCTGCTATCGGTCGTCCAGGCTTTGTTACAGCTGACATGGTTAAGCCTGGGGCGGTTATCATCGATGTAGGTACTACGCGTGTTCCCGATGCTTCACGTCCCAAGGGCTTTCGCTTGAGTGGTGACGTAGATTATGCAAAGGTGGCTCCTTTGTGTTCAGCCATTACCCCCGTCCCCGGTGGCGTCGGCCCCATGACTATCTGCATGCTCATGCTCAACACGCTGCAAGCAGCGGAAGGAAAGTAAACTGCAATTTGAAAATTTAACATGAATGAACATTAACGAATAATTAACAAAAAAATTAATGAAATAATTAATGTTCAATTAATGATAATTAATGTTCAAAACAATGCGCGAAGCGCGCCCAAACTTAAACGTTAACTATTTATGTTATGCGCTTCGCGCTTTGTTTTGAACATTAATTATCATTAATTGAACATTAATTATTTCATTAATTTTTATTCTTGTTCTCTTCGATAAATTGCAGTTTATCGCGTTTTCATTTTGCTTTGCGCTCGCCTTGCACTATCTTTGCCCATAATATGAGTACACAAGAAAATATATATCCAATATTCGACCGCATGATGACACGAGAGGATAAGGAGCAACTTCTTCATCAACGTGGCGTTATGCTATGGTTTACTGGACTGAGCGGTAGCGGAAAGAGTACCGTGGCAATTGCCCTCGAACGTGAATTGCATAAGCGTGGACTGCTCTGTCGCATACTCGACGGAGATAATATTCGTTCGGGAATTAATGCCAATCTAGGGTTTAGCGCTGAGGATCGTCGTGAAAATATTCGCCGTGTAGCTGAAGTTGCCAAACTCTTTGTTGATACTGGTATTATTACCATTGCGGCTTTTGTTAGTCCAACAGAGGAACTCCGTCAGTTGGCACAGCAAATCATAGGGGAAGATGACTTCAAAGAAATCTATATTTCAACGCCTATTGAAGAGTGCGAACGTCGCGATGTTAAAGGCCTCTATGCACGTGCAAGACGTGGTGAAGTAAAGAACTTTACGGGAATCTCTGCTCCATTCGAAGCTCCTCAACACCCCGCGTTGAGCTTAGACACATCTAAACTGCCCGTAGAAGAGAGCGTAAAGCTCTTGCTAAAATTTTTAAACGTTGAATAATAACTTATCGCATGGAAATCAAAATTAATGCTTTAGCCGATATAAACGCTGCTGCAAAGGAATTTGTAAAAGCAATTGATCAAAACACCGTGTTCGCTTTCTACGGCAAGATGGGAGCTGGTAAAACGACTTTCATTAAGGCTGTATGTGAAGCACTGGGTGTGACCGATGTGGTCAATTCTCCCACGTTTAGCATTGTCAACGAATACCGTTCTGATACTACGGGTGAACTGATTTACCACTTCGACTTCTATCGTATCAAGAAGTTAGAAGAGGTATACGATATGGGATACGAAGACTATTTCTATTCTGGAGCTCTCTGTTTCATTGAGTGGCCTGAATTGATAGAAGAAGTATTACCTGGTGATGCTGTAAAGGTTTCAATCGAAGAACAGGAAGACGGTAGCCGTATAGTGAAGTTCTGATTCTTATCTGCTTAGAACTATTTCTAAAAATAGTCAGTTTTATGTCAATGGTTATAGAGTTAGTTTAGTTGATTATTAGCATGAACTAACTTTATAACCCATAATCTACAAGCTGGGAACAGATATATCATCAACTTGTTAATGAAGTCGTCTAAACTTTTCTGACGAAGATTATATTTAAACTTTTATCTCTTCTAAATTCAATCTTTACCTTTCTTTTTGACCGCTTTTTGACCTTTCATCGGTCGTGTAGCTCGCTACACTCCCTCTTCAATGCCAAAAATCGATTCAAAAATAAAGGCAAATCTTGAACTTCATAAAAGTTTAGACGACTTCAATATCAAAAAACAAATTCTATGAAAAATATACTTTATTCCACTCTCATTGCTACAGTCATGTGTTTGCCGTTAAGCGCACAGACCATTAGCAATATGAATGAGCTGAAGCCTCAACAAAAGGCTGACGCGAAAGAACTGAAATTAACGGGAAAGCTTACCACACAAGGAAATTCCGACTTCCGTCAACTGCGCGACCTTTGTTATCAACTTCATAAGGTTGACCTCAGTGGTGCAGATTGTGAAGTGGTGCCTAATAATGCTTTTCATTCGCGTCATGCGTTGCAAAGCATTCTGTTGCCCGATAACGTCAAGAGCATCGGCTCACAAGCTTTTTTCGCTTGCACCTCACTGACACATATTGAACTACCACAATCATTGACGCGTGTAGGCGATGCCGCCTTTTCAAGCTGTTCGGCCTTAAAAGAAATCACAATAAAAGGTACTCCTACCTTGGGCGAATTTGCCTTTGCCCGTCTATCAGGCCTGCGTACAGTACGTGTCACTTCCGATGTGCCGCCTGTAGCTATGGCTTCCACCTTTGAAGGGATTAACCGCAAAAAGGTGAAACTCATTGTGCCCAAAGGGGCCGAACTGCGTTATCGCAAAGCTCCAGGGTGGAACCTCTTCTTTAGTGAACCCGATAATACGACCAATAAAGTATGCGACCCTACCATGGTCTTAGTGCCACTGCCAGTCGACGTGCAGGTGAGAAAGGGCAGCAATCTCTCGCTCGAAAAGGTGTGGGAAGTAATGGCAGCCGAAGGGTTAGCCAATGAGTGCTTGCAAGCAGAGCAACTCCTGCGTACGCGCTTGCCTAAATTACGTAATCCTAAATTAGCGGGCAAGGCTACGCTTACTTTAGGATTAGACCCCTCGTTGAAAGATGATGAAGCCTATACGCTTGATGTGACCGAAAAGGGGGTAAGCATACATGGTAAGACTGCTACGGGAGTGTTCTACGGTCTTATGACGTTCGATCAGCTCATGCGAGGCAATGGAACAACTGCTTGCTGCGAAGCCATTCCACAACTCCACATTACGGACCAACCACGTACCCATATTCGTGAATTAATGGTCGACCCTTGTCGTACCTTCATTCCCTTCAACGAGTTAAAGGCTTTCATTCCCGAAATGGCTCGTTATAAGTACAATACCATTCATCTCCACCTTACTGATGACCAAGCATGGCGTATCGAGATAAAGAAGTATCCGCAACTTACGCAACAAGCCTCTTCGCGTGTGGGTATGGACGATATGTTAGTGCCTATCTCAGGGTATTATACACAGGATCAAATGCGTGAGTTAGTGGCCTATGCAGCTAAGTATCATGTGCAAGTAGTTCCTGAGATAGAGATGCCTGGACATGAAGTTGCAGCCATTCATGTATTCCCTGAATTGACGTGTGGTGCCAAACAAGTGCCCATTCGTACTACTTGCGGTGTGTCTGATAATTTGCTTTGCCCAGGTAAGGAATTTACCTTTGAGTTCTTAGGCAATGTGTTCCGTGAATTGGCCGACATCTTTCCTTCTCCCTATATCCACTTAGGAGGCGATGAGGCGGGTAATCCGGCTCTCGACTGTTGGACACACTGCACCGACTGCCAAGCTTTGAAGAAGCAGTTGGGCATTACGACAACCGATCGTTCTGAAAATTGGCGTCTGCAAGAGTATCTCTTTAATCGTGTAATAGACACCCTACGCACGAAGTATGGTAAGACTCCTATGTTTTGGTACGAGACTGACTTTAAGAAGATACAGCCGGGGTGCGTCACCTTCTCGTGGCGCCATGGATTGACCAAACGTGCCTTAGAGGCTGCTGTGGCCAATAACGCCAAGATTATGCTTTGCCCTGGTGAACATTGTTACTTAGATTACCCCATGGCTGCAGGCGACATGCCTGAAGTGAATTGGGGCATGCCGATTATTCCATTAAAACGTTCGTATGAACTTGATCCCGCATGGGGTATGGGTGAAGACTTTGAGCGCAACAATCTCTTTGGCGTAGCAGGTACGTTGTGGAGTGAGTGTATCAATACGCCCGAACGCATCTATTATCAAGCCTATCCTCGTGCCTTAGCTTTGAGTGAAGTGGGGTGGACACCTGGTAAGAAACGTTCATGGGACGACTTCTTGAAGCGCCTCTCACCCGTATTGAAGGATATGATGCGCCGAGGCATCACGTTCTCTATGCAGTACTAATTCGGGTTCAGTTGAGCAAAATGTTTTAATAAACTGCAATTTGTTGACCTAACGAGAATGAACATTAACGAAAAAAAATTAATGAAATAATTAATGTTCAATTAATGATAATTAATGTTCAAAACAAAGCGCGAAGTGCGCCTAAACTTAAACGTTAACTATTTATGTTATACGCTTCGCGCTTTGTTTTGAACATTAATTATCATTAATTGAACATTAATTATTCCATTAATTTTTTCGTTAATGTTCATTCTCGTTAGGCAGACAAATTGCAGTTTGTCTATGTACTCACCAAGACAAAAAAAGCCCGCATAATTCTTGCGAATTATGCGGGTTAAGCATTTTCTGTCGTAAAGAAAACTTCGGGCGAAGCGATTACTTACGCAAACCGAGCTTCTTAACGATAGCACGATAACGCTCGATGTCCTTACGCTTGAGGTAGTTGAGAAGCGCGCGGCGCTTACCTACCATCTTAACGAGTGAGCGTTCAGTCGTATGATCTTTACGGTTCTGCTTCATGTGCTCCGTCAAGTGGGCAATACGGTAAGAGAACAAGGCTACTTGGCTCTCTGCAGAACCAGTATCCGAATTAGACTGTCCGTATGTGCCAAAGATCTCTTTCTTCTTTTCAGAATCTAAGTACATTGTGTATGAATTAAAAAATATATTATGAATAGACCATAAAGGCTTATTGCCCTCATAGCGGCTGCAAAGTTAATAACTTTACTTTTTTTAGCCAACTTTTTAACGCCATTTTTTTGTGTTATGTGCTGATTTTGCGGCATTTATGTTCAAAATGTCTACGACTTCTGTTTATTTTACTTTTTTGTAACACATACTTCCATTTCTTTGCCGTATATTTGAAGCACATTCTGATTAAACCATTAGTAAATTACGAACTGTGAATATTACCATACGTTGTAAAAACACTGGCCGCTCGCACAAGGTGCCAGTAGGCTTTAACCTCGAGGAGGTATACGAAATGCTCGACCTTCACATGCCTTATGGCCCAACAAGTGCTAAGGTCAATAATAAGGTAGAAGGACTTCACTTTACTTTTTTTAATGACAAGGACGTAGAATTCTTAGATATCACCTCATCGTCAGGATTGCGCACGTATACGCGCTCTCTCTTTTTCGTTCTCTATAAAGCCGTACGCGACACGTATGGATCGGCCGCTCGCTTACGCATCGACACCCCCGTGTCGAATGGTTACTACTGCCGTCTGCGTTTACCCGAAGGTAAGGCGGTTGACCAAGAGGTGGTGAATAAACTCAAGGAGCGTATAGAACAGATTATCAAGGCCGATCTTCCCTTTCATCGCATAACGTGTCCTACGGAACAAGCTGTGACTCGTTTCCGACAAGACGGATTAGAGAGTAAAGCTAAGTTGCTCGAAGGTTTGGGTAAACTTTATACTACTTATTATACCTTAGACGATACAGCCGACTACTTTTATGGTTCTTTATTGATTAAGACCTCACAAATCTATCTGTTCGACCTTCAACTCTTTGCCGATGGTTTGTTCCTTCGCATACCTGACCCCAAGAATCCTTCGGAATTGCGCCCTATGATTGAGCAACCTAAGATGTTTGAAGTGTTCAACGAACAACATCGTTGGAACGAAATTTTAGGTATCACCACTGTCGGAGAATTTAATGCAGCTTGCACCAAGGGACTTACCAATGACCTTATCAACCTTAGTGAGGCGTTGCAAGAAAAGAAAATATCTCGCTTGGCCGACCGCATAGCTGCTAATAAGGATATTAAGGTAATACTCATTGCTGGCCCCTCTTCAAGTGGCAAAACCACCTTTAGCAAGCGTTTGAGTGTGCAATTAATGGCTTGTGGACTAAAGCCGTTGCCTATTTCGACTGACGACTACTTTGTTGATCGCACCAAAACGCCCCTTGATGCTGACGGCAACTATGACTTCGAACACATTGATGCCATGAACATCGACTTGTTAACGTCTCAGATCAATGCGCTCATTCAGGGTAAGGAGGTTGAAACGCCACGTTATGACTTTACTACGGGAAAAAGCGTACCCAGTGGTCACCGCTACCATTTGGGCGAACACGACATCTTAATTTTAGAGGGCATTCATGCACTCAATCCACGCTTGACAGAAGGTGTTGACGATAAACATAAGTTTAAGATTTATGCCTCTGCGTTGACGACTATTTTATTAGACGACCATAACTACATACCCACAACTGACAATCGTCTGCTACGTCGTATTGTGCGCGATCATAAATATCGTGCTCGTTCGGCACAAGAGACGATTGCTCAATGGCCCTCTGTGCGCCGTGGTGAGGAGCGTTGGATATTCCCCTTCCAAGAGGAGGCTGACGAAATGGTCAACACAGCCTTGCTCTTCGAATTGGCAGCCTTACGTGACCAAGCTTTACCACTCTTAGAGGAAGTGCCCGAGTCTGCCCCCGAATACTCTGAAGCCTATCGTTTGCGCAAGTTCTTAACTTATCTGAAGCCTATCTCTACGCGTGGATTGCCTCCAACCTCGCTCCTACGCGAATTTTTAGGTGGTAGCACGTTTAAATATTGATAAGCTGCAATTTAAGAGCCTCTTCCCCTACCCTCCCCCCTCTCTGGGCGGGGAGAGAGTTAGGGGAAGAGGCTTTCAATTTGCAGTCAACAAAATCCTACACACACGCTTAATTGCACAAAAGGTTGCCTATTTGCAATTATTTAAATACCTTTGCGAATGAAGAATAACTTCATTCTTTCCCACATGGGCAAAAGACACAAGCCGCAACGGACAATGTTCGTCTGCGGCAAAGAGTGTTTTTACCCCTAAAACCTGCATCCTATGCAAAATAATTGTCACCTATCTAAACTTATCTTAGAGCAAGCTAAGAAGTACGGCGACCGCGCTGCACTGAGTTATCGAGACTATACGCTCAATAAGTGGATACCCATTTCATGGCGTCAGTTTGCTCTTAACGTACAGAAGGTTTCCTTTGCTCTTTTGCGTCACGGCGTTAAAGTGCAAGAAAATATAGCCGTCTTTTCACAAAATAAGCCTGAAACGCATTACGTCGATTTTGGTGCTTATGGCATTCGCGTAACAACGATACCATTCTACGCTACAAGCAGTGCTGCACAAATCACTTATATGCTCAATGATGCGCAGGTGCGTTTTCTCTTTGTAGGCGAACAGCCGCAGTATGATACGGCCTTTAGTGTCATTTCGGTGGCTCAATCGCTCGAAAAGATTATCATCTTCGACCGCTCAGTCAAGAAGAATGAGAATGATCACTTGTCTGTCTACTTTGACGACTTCTTAAAAGAGGCCCTTAATGGCGGCATTGACGACGACCTTAAAGCCGAATATCGCCAGCGTCAGGCTGATGCTAACGACGACGACTTGTGTAATATCCTTTATACCAGTGGTACTACAGGACAGAGCAAAGGTGTGATGCTTACTTACGGTCAATACCGTGAGGGACTCCGCGTAAACGATGCTGTGTTGCCCTTGAGCGAAGATGATGTATTCCTCAACTTTTTGCCTTACACACATATATTTGAACGCGCTTGGTGTTACTTAGGAATGAGTGAAGGCGCACTGCAGTGCGTCAACCTTCGCCCTGCTGACGTACAGCGTTCTATGCAAGAGGTACACCCCACTTGTATGAGTTCTGTACCCCGTTTTTGGGAGAAAGTATATCAGGCCGTGCTCGAAAAGATGGAGAATGGTTCCTTTATGGAGCGCAAACTCATCAGCGAAGCACTCGAAGTTGGCAAGCGTTATTGGGTCAACTATAAGTCAAAGGGAAAGAAGGCCCCTATGAGTTTAACCTTGCAATATAAGTTGTATGACAAGACGGTGATAAAGTTGCTGCGCAAGACGTTAGGTTTGGAGCGAGCAAATTTCTTCCCCACAGCGGGAGCAGCCGTATCGCCCGAAGTAGAGAAGTTCGTTCATGCAGCTGGCATCAATATGGTAGTAGGCTATGGCTTGACAGAAAGCATGGCTACTGTATCGTGCGACATCCCAGGGAAACCCGTTTCATTAGGATCTGTCGGTCGCCTCATTGATAAGATTGAAATCAAATTTGGCGAGAACGACGAGATTTTGCTCCGTGGCAAAACCATTACAAAGGGTTACTACAAGAAGGACTCGCAAACGAAAGAGGCGATTGACGAAGACGGTTGGTTCCATACGGGCGATGCTGGTTATATGAAGAATGGCGAATTATACCTACGCGAGCGTATTAAGGACCTCTTCAAGACGTCGAATGGTAAATATATCGCGCCGCAGATGATTGAGTCGAAGTTGGTACTTGATCGTTACTTCGACCAAGCTGTCATCGTGGCCGACAAGCGTAAATTCGTCAGCGCACTGATAGTTCCTAACTATGCCCTGCTCGAAACGTATGCACAAGACAATGGCATTACGTTTAAGGACCGTGAGGAATTATGCAAGAAGCCCGAAATCATTCGTTTCTACACAGAGCGTATTGAAACGTTGCAACAAGACCTTGCTCACTACGAGCAGATTAAGCGCTTTATCTTATTGCCTCACCCCTTCACCATGGATAATGGTGAACTTACCAATACGCTTAAAGTGCGCCGCCGCGTAGTGTATGACCACTATGCTGAACAAATCGAACAAATCTATGCCGAAGCAGAAGCCGAAGCTGCGGCAGCAACGAAATGATTTCTTAGTTAATAAGTTGACGAGTTGACAAGTAAGTAAACCTTTAAAAATAGAACAAACTTACCCATTTGCTTATTTACTTGTCAACTAAAATACTCTTCACCCCACAAATAAAGAGAAACGAAAAAGAACAATACATGATCACTTCTGACCAACTGAAAGATGCCCAAGACCGCGTAGCAGCATTGAACCGCTACCTCGATATAGATGCCAAAACGATGCAGCTCGAAGAAGAGCGACTCCGCACGCAAGACCCTGGATTTTGGGACGATGCTAAACGTGCCGAAGAACAAATGAAAAAGGTGAAAGGCATTGAAAAGTGGATTGAAGGTTACAAGCACGTTAAAACGCTTGTTGACGAACTCGCCCTTGCCTTCGACTTTTATAAGGAGGAAATGGTAACCGAAGAGGAGGTGGACGAAGCTTATGCTAAGTGCATTGAAGCCATAGAAGAACTCGAGCTGCGCAATATGTTGCGCCAAGAGGAAGACCAAATGTCGTGCGTCTTGAAGATTAACTCTGGTGCGGGCGGCACTGAGAGTCAAGACTGGGCTTCGATGCTGATGCGTATGTATATGCGCTATGCCGAAAGTCACGGCTATAAGTGTAACATCTCTCACCTACAAGACGGTGATGAAGCTGGTATCAAGACCGTGACAATGGAGATTGAAGGCGACTCTGCCTACGGCTACCTCAAGAGTGAGAATGGTGTACATCGCTTGGTACGTGTATCGCCTTACAATGCTCAAGGAAAGCGTATGACTTCATTCGCTTCCGTATTCGTAACGCCCTTGGTAGACGACACAATTGAAGTGTACGTTGACCCTTCTAAAATATCATGGGACTTGTTCCGTTCAGGTGGTGCTGGCGGACAGAACGTCAACAAGGTTGAGACGGGTGTGCGCTTGCGCTATCAATACACTGACCCTGACACAGGCGAAACAGAAGAAATCCTCATCGAAAATACCGAGAGCCGTAAGCAGCTCGAAAATCGTGAGAATGCCATGCGCCTTCTCCGTTCACAACTCTACGACCGCGCCCTCCAAAAGCGCAAAGCTGAACAAGCCAAAATCGAAGCTGGCAAGAAGAAAATCGAATGGGGTAGCCAAATTCGTAGCTACGTATTTGACGACCGCCGCGTAAAGGACCACCGCACTGGTTTTCAGACCAGCGACGTTAACGGCGTAATGGACGGCAAGATTGACGGATTCATCAAAGCCTACCTCATGGAGTTTGCCGACAAAGGCAATGAGGAGTAGTAAATGTGCAAATGCGAGAATGTGCAAATGTGCAAATGATTGAATGTAAATAGCAAGAAAAAGTTACTTGCTTGTCAACTCTTAAAAATAATATACCATGAATAAAGTACAACACAATCTAAAGAGAAAGGCTCGTGAGGCTATGGAGCGCCGTCAAGCCATGAATGTAATCAAAGGCATCATCATTGTCTTGTTACTCATCGCAGCTTTAGGCACTGCAGCTTATTGGGCTTTACAGTAATCAATCCAACAAAAAACATTCCTATTTTGGCACTCGAAATAGAACGTAAATTTTTAGTGGAGGGCGATTTCAAATCACTCTCCACTTCTCATAGCCACATCATGCAGGGCTACATCTGCAGTGGACGTGGTCGAACGGTACGTGTACGCTTGCGCGATGACAAAGGGTACCTTACTATCAAAGGGCCATCACTCAATGGTGGGCTCTCGCGCTATGAGTTTGAAAAAGAAATAACAAAGGACGAGGCGCTATCACTCATGACCCTTTGCGAACCAGGTATTATCGACAAGTATCGTTGGCTTGTCCCTGTGGGTAACCACACCTACGAGGTGGACGAATTCTTAGGTGACAACGCAGGCCTCATCGTAGCCGAGGTCGAACTAAGCAGCGAGAATGAAGCCTACGAGCGTGCTCCTTTCATCACACATGAGGTTACAGGCGATCGCAAATATTATAATTCTTCACTCCGCTCGTATCCTTACAAAGATTGGACTCCAGAAGAAAAGAAATAGGACTGCTACATCATTTTTATGCACAAAACGATTAGACGATTCATCTTATAACTGCCTCTCCCCCTAACCTCTTTCCCCGACCGGGGAGGAGGTTAGGGGGAGAGGATTTTCTTTTTGCAAATATAGGGACTATAATCGAATAAAATATTTTAAACTTTTCGAACTATAACAAAAAAAATGCTCCACTCTTTTAAAACATTAAAAGAGCGGAGCAAACAGCCTATGAATAAAAATATAAAGATAGAGTCTTATTGATTAGGCATTGCCTTCGGGTACACCAAAGGGAGTAGCCGTGCGACCACCTTGTTGTGCGGGTTCAGCAGCACCTGGCAAGTTGATAGGGCCGAAAGCCTTTTCGTACTTCTGAATGTTGTCCTGAAGGGCGAAGAGCAAACGCTTAGCGTGTTCGGGAGCCAATACGATACGGCTCTTAACGTTGGCCTTAGGTACACCAGGGAGTACACGAATAAAGTCTAAAACAACTTCTGCGCTTGAGTGAGTAATGATAGCAAGATTAGCGTAAGTACCTTCTGCTACTTCGGGAGTCAGCTCAATCTTCAACTGACCATCATTTGGTTCTTGATTTTCCATGGGAATGAAATGATTTTATGTAATTTTAAATACGTTTACGTGTAACGAGCACTCTGTGAGCGCAAATTTCACACCACAAAAGTAACTTTTCGCACTGATATGGCCAAAACAAGCAGTCGAATTTTCAGAAAAAATGTTCCATTTAGTATATAATTAGAAAAAAGCGTTGCATTTTTTGTTTCTTTATGTATTTTTGTTCCCCAGAAGCGGAAACACACATTCATTACGATTATATACCCCACTACTTGAGTGGGTATTATGATAGCGCAATACGATGCGCGCAATACACTTATCTATATATACATATAGCAAAGCATGCTGTTCCGCTTATGATAATAGCATATCAACAAAACATTTTTATATAACAACCACAATGAAAAAGTTCTTTACTATTGCAGCAATGAGCTTAGCAGTGCTCACTGCAAGTGCTCAAAAGAGCGTACAAGGTTCACGTTTCTTTGACAATTGGTCAGTAGGTCTCGTAGGCGGTGGCATCGTACCCCTCACGCAGTCTGACTACATCAAGGACGTTCGTGCTACCTATGGTGTTGAGATTAATAAGCAAATCACTCCTATCTTTGGTTTAGGTGCACAACTCACAGCAGCTAACAACATTACTCCTAGCAAGAACATATTCGATGCTCACAACCTCACATTAATGGGTCGTTTGAACCTCTCTAATATCTTCTGCGGCTACAAAGGCGAGCCCCGTTTGTTCGAAACTGAACTCGCAGTGGGCATCGGTTGGGGTCGTAATTACTATCCTGGTAAAGACCATGACTACCTCACCAGCAAGTATGGCGTAAACTTCAACTTCAACTTGGGCCAAAAGAAGGCTTGGACTATCGGTATCAAGTCCTCTATCGTTCTCAACATGACTGATGACAAGAGTTTCAATCCCATCGAACCTGGCTTTACCCACAAGGACATGGCAGCCTTCGAGCTCATGGCTGGCGTTGCTTATCACTTCAAGAACAAGAGCAATGGCAAGCACTACATGAGCTTCCTCAAGGCTTACGACCAAGCTGAAGTTGATGGCTTGAATGCTAAGATAAACGACCTCCGTTCACAAGTTAACGACAAGGACGCTCAATTGGCTAAGCTCGCTGCTGACAAGCGCGACCTCCAGAAGCAACTCAACGACGCTCGCAATCAGAAGCCCATTATTGAGACAAAGACTATCACTAATAGCACTAACTCACTCGAGCAGACAGTTACCTTCCGTCAAGGCAAGAGCATCGTTGACGCTTCACAGCTCCCCAACGTTGAGCGCGTTGCTACTTTCTTGAAGAATCACAAGAATAGCACTGTTGACATCAAGGGTTACGCATCACCCGAGGGTAGTGCCGAAATCAATGCCAAGATTGCTAAGGCACGTGCTGAAGCTGTTAAGACTATCTTGATTAACAAATACAAGATTGCTGCTAACCGCATCAACGCTGAAGGTCAAGGCGTAGGCAATATGTTCTCTGAGTCTGACTGGAACCGCGTCAGCATCTGTACTATCAATGAGTCTAAGTAAGTTCTACTTAATTAAAGACCTATAATACACGTGTACTGCAAGTACTCATTCATTGAGTACTTGCAGTACTTTTTTGTCTGCTGAAAGACGAAATGTAGTTCTATCACCTACCCCAAATCTCTATCTATTCACGATTTTACGGCTCAGCGTGGCGCGTTTGATTAAGATGTCGTACATTTGCTAATAAGTAGGTATTCAAAATTAGTTTATATAATCATGTTCAGAATTAGTCGATATGCCTTGGCGCATTCTTTCGCCCAGAAACATAGGTTTCATCGGTCACGTAGCCCGCTACGCTCCCTCTTCAACCTATGTTTCTGCACGAAATACTGCACCAATTCATATCAACTAATTTTGAACACCTACTTATAAAAAACATACTTCATGGAAAAGACTGAACCTATCACACGCATTCGAAGCATATCAGAGTATAATGACCTTTTTGGCATTGAGACGCTCCACCCACTGGTCACAGTGATTGACTTTTCAAAGTGCCCCCTCGTGCGCCACCACCGCGTTATGTTCGATTTCTACGTCATCTTCTTAAAAGACACCAAGTGTGGCGACCTCATCTACGGCAAACAGACTTACGACTATCAAGAAGGCACCATCGTCACCTTGGGGCCTGGACAAGTTGTAGGCAGTGTAGACAATGGCGAGATGTTCCAACCTAAAGGCTATGCCTTGTGTTTTCACCCCGACCTTATTCACGGCACTTCATTAGGGCGTCACATCAGAGAGTACACCTTCTTCTCTTACGACGTACACGAAGCACTCCACATCTCTGAACGCGAGCGCCACGTCATTGACGATTGCTTGGTGCAAATTAAGCAAGAGATCGAACACAACATCGACCGCATGAGTAAACGCCTCATCACCAAAAACATAGAACTATTCCTCGACTACTGCCTACGCTTTTACGAACGCCAGTTCATTACTCGTGAGCATGTGAACCACGACATTCTTACGCAATTCGAACACCTGCTCGACAATTACTACACCTCTGGACAAGCTCGCCGCGAAGGACTACCAAGCGTCAAATACTGTGCCAACAAGTTACGCCTCTCACCCAACTACTTTGGCGACCTCATCAAAAAAGAGACGGGCCTGACTGCCACTGAACACATACAAAATTATCTCATCAATCAAAGCAAAGAACTCATTCTCGACCCCACACAGAGCATCAGCCAAGTGGCCTACAACTTAGGTTTTCAATATCCACAACACTTCACACGCATGTTTAAGCGCATCATGGGAGTCACCCCTAACGAATATAAGAAAGCACAGTGAACTACCGCTAAACTAAAGATGTAGCGGTAGTTCACACGTCATTAAAGCATTTTGCCCACACAATTCGTTACAGAGTTCTAAAAATGTTATACTGATTGTTGGCATGAATGATAAAATATGCGTATCTTTGCAAACAAGATTGAGTGAGGGGCTTTCTAAAAAGTTCCTCACTCATTATTTTACCACTCAACAACAACGAATGATTGACAAGAACTTTGTAAAGAATTTGGTGGAACAGTGGTTGGAGGGGAAAGAATACTTCCTTACTGATCTAACCATTAGTGCAGACGACCGCATCGTAGTAGAAATTGACCACGAAGAGGGCGTTTGGATAGAAGACTGCGTTGAACTCAGCCGGTTTATCGAAAGCCACCTTGATCGTGAAGAAGAGGACTTTGAACTCGAAGTAGGTAGCGCTGGCATCGGACAGCCCTTCAAAGTACTCAAACAGTATGAAATTCATCAGGGTGAATGCGTCGAAGTGCTCACTACAGAGGGGAAAAAACTACAAGGAACACTTGGCGATGTTACACCCGAAGGCTTCTCACTCACCTTCGAAGAGAAAGTAAGAGAAGAGGGCGCGAGGCGTCCTAAACTCGTCGAACGCACCGTTCACTTCAGCTTCGACCAAGTGAAACAAACTAAGTACGTAATCGATTTTAAGTAGACTTCTTAGTTAACAAGTTGACAAGTTAACAAGTAAGTTACCATTTAAAACATTTCACCTGTCAACTCGTTAACTGATAGGACTAACTTAACTCGTCAACTCGTTAACTTGTCAACTTAACCTGTTAACAAAAAAATATAAGCATCAAGCATGGCTAAGAAAAAGCAAGAGACAGCAAGTCTCATCGAAACCTTTGCTGAGTTTAAGCAAAATAAAAATATCGACCTCACTACCATGGTGGGTGTGCTCGAAGAAAGCTTCCGTAGCGTTATAGCCAAAATCTTTGGTTCGGACGAAAACTTCGACGTAATCGTTAACCCCGAGAAGGGAGACTGCGAGATCTATCGCAACCGCGTTGTCGTTAACGACGACGAGGTAGAAGACCCCAATAAGCAGATATCACTGAGCGAAGCACAACAGATTGACGCCACCTATGAAGTGGGTGAAGACGTTTCTGAAGAAATCCACTTCGCTGACTTTGGTCGCCGCGCCATTCTTACACTTCGTCAAACTTTGGCTAGCAAAATCCTCGAGCTCGAACACGACGCCTTATATAATAAATACAAAGACCGCGTGGGCGAACTCATCACTGCCGAAGTTTACCAGACATGGAAGAGCGAAACCTTACTCATGGACGAAGAGAAGAACGAACTCTACCTGCCCAAGTCACAACAGATTCCCCGCGACTTCTTCCACAAAGGTGACGCCGTAACAGCCGTTATTGACCGCGTAGACAATTCTAACGGCAATCCTAAGATTTACCTTTCACGTACAGCTCCTGCCTTCTTGCAGCGTCTACTCGAGAATGAAATTCCTGAGATTGCTGAAGGTCTTATCCGCCTTTGCCGCGTAGCACGCATTCCAGGCGAACGTGCCAAGATTGCCGTTCAAAGCTACGACGACCGCATCGACCCCGTAGGCGCTTGCGTAGGTGTTAAGGGTAGCCGTATTCACGGTGTCGTGCGTGAGTTGCATAACGAAAACATTGACGTGATTCCCTTCACTACCAATACGTCTCTCTTCATTCAACGTGCGTTGAACCCCGCACAGGTGTCACGCATCGTGCTACACGAAGAAGAGAAGAAGGCCGAAGTTTATCTCCGCCCTGAAGAAGTTAGCCTCGCTATTGGTAAGGGAGGTATGAATATCAAACTCGCCTCTATGCTTACAGAGTACACCATCGACGTATTCCGTGAAGTGGAGGGTGAAGAGAATACCGAAGAAGACATCTACCTCGACGAGTTCGCTGACGAAATAGACCAGTGGGTAATCGATGCCATCAAGTCTATTGGCCTCGAAACAGCCAAGGACGTACTCAACGCTCCACGCGAGATGCTTATCGAAAAGGCCGACCTCGAAGAGGATACTGTCGACGAACTCTTGCGCGTACTCCGTGCTGAGTTCGAGAGCGACAACAACGCCCCCGCTCCTGCTGCTCCCGAAGCTCCCGAAGCTCCTGCTGCTCCCGAAGCTGAAGTTGTTGAGCCTACCAACCAACCTGCGTCTGAAGAGGCAGGTGCCGAAAGCTAATGTTCCCTAAATGAGTGTTGGCTCCTTCGGACTCACTCCCTTAAAAGAAGGTTTTTAGGTTATGAGGTTATAATGTTACCTTACGTTGATTACAATGTTGATAACAATGAAATTAACAATACTAACATTTTTAACCTACTAACCCCAACTTAACCTCCTAACCCTAAAAGAAACATTAGCCACTATTAATCACATTGCATGAGTATCAGATTAAATAAAGCAATTAAAGAATTTGGCGTTGGACTACAGTCTATCACCGATCTCTTAAAAGAGAAAGGTGCACCAGTGGCAACCAACGACCCTAATCAAAAGCTTGACGATAAGCAATACGACCTCTTGAAGAGTGCCTTCAGCGCTGACAAGAGTTTACGCAGCAAGGCTGAAGAACAGTTGCAAGACCGTCAAGAGAAAAAACGCTCAGCCAAAACAGCGCGCAAGGCCGAAAGCCAAATGGTTGAAACGGTTGTGCCCGAAGTGAAAGGGCCACACATTGTAGGACACATCGACCTCGATGCAGCAGAACAAGCTCCTGCAGCCAACAATGCAAAGTCTCAAAAATCTGACAATAATAAAAAAGACAATAAAAAGAAGCCCCAGGCTGACGCAGCCGCTGCCAAAACATCTCAAGCAACTAACACTAAAGCCGAGACAGAGGAAGCAGTGAAGGCATCTGCCAACGACTCAACTCCTTCCAACAACCCACTTATGACCCAAGACAAGAACGGCAATCACCCCAAAAACACTCGCCCCTCAGTTGAAGAACGCGCTAAGGCTATTGGCGAAGAAGAAAACGGCGTATTTAAACTCCGAACACAAACCGAAATCTCTGGTCCCAAGGTGCTTGGCACCATCGACCTCAGCGCTATTAACTCAACCACACGTCCGAAAAAGAAGTCGAAGGACGAGCGCCGTCGCGACCGTAATAAGAATAACAACGGTGGCGGTCAGAATGGTGGCGGTCAGGCTCAAGGCAATGGCAACGGCCAACGCAAGAAGCGCAACCGCATCGGCACGGAGCGTGTCGACGTTAACAATGCCGCTAATCAGCCTAAGCAGAATGGCAACAACAACGGCAAGAAGCGTAACAACAATAATGGCAACAATGGGGGCGGCAATAATCAAAACCGCAACAACCAAAATGGCCAAGGCAACAATAGCAAGAGCAACAACAAGAATCGCAATCGCCGTGCCAAGGAGCAACAAAAGCCCGAGGTAACGGAAGAAGACGTTGCTAAGCAAGTAAAGGAAACGTTGGCACGCCTCACCAGCAAGCAAAAGGGCAGTAAAGGTGCTAAGTATCGTAAGGAAAAGCGTGAGCAACAACACGCACGTGCTGAAGAAGAACGTCGCGAAGCAAAGGCTGAAAGCAAAGTATTGAAGCTCACCGAGTTCGTTACTGCTAACGAATTGGCACAGATGATGGACGTACCCGTAACGAAGGTTATTGGTACGTGTATGAGCATCGGTATCATGGTCAGCATCAACCAACGCATGGACGCTGAGACGATTGACCTCGTGGCCGAAGAGTTTGGCTTTAAGACAGAATACGTTGCAGCTGACGTACAAGAGGCCATTGCCGAAGAGGTAGATGCGCCTGAAGATCTCGAACCGCGAGCTCCGATTGTTACCGTAATGGGGCACGTCGACCACGGTAAGACTTCATTGCTCGACTACGTACGTAAGTCAAACGTTATCGCAGGTGAAGCTGGTGGTATTACGCAGCACATCGGTGCTTACAACGTAACGCTTGAGAATGGTCGTCACATCACCTTCCTCGATACACCAGGTCACGAAGCCTTCACCGCTATGCGTGCACGTGGTGCACAGGTGACTGATATCGCTATCATCATCATCGCTGCCGACGACGACATCATGCCTCAGACCAAGGAGGCCATTGCTCACGCCACAGCAGCCAACGTACCTATCGTATTCGCTATCAATAAGGTAGATAAGCCTCACGCTAACCCAGACAAGATTAAGGAAGGACTGGCAGCCATGAACTTCTTAGTTGAAGAATGGGGCGGTAAGTACCAGAGCCAAGACATTAGTGCCAAGAAGGGTACGGGTGTGAAGGAATTGCTCGAGAAGGTATTGCTCGAGGCTGATATGCTCGAACTCAAGGCCAACCCCAACCGCAAAGCTACAGGTACGGTCATCGAGTCATCACTCGACAAGGGTCGTGGTTATGTAGCTACTATCCTCGTTTCGAATGGTACGCTCCACCAAGGCGACATCGTATTGGCTGGTACCAACTATGGCCGCGTCAAGGCATTGTTCAACGAGCGTGGCGCACGCATCGACAATGTAGGTCCCTCAATGGCCGCTACATTACTCGGCTTCAATGGTGCACCTCAAGCTGGTGACCAGTTCCACGTAATGGAGACGGAACAAGAGGCACGCGAAATTGCCAACAAGCGCGAACAGTTGCAGCGCGAACAAGACCTCCGTACACGCGAAGTCCTCACCCTCGAGAAGATTGGTAAGCGACTCAAGATGGGTTCTTATCACGAACTTAACATCATTGTTAAGGCCGACGTTGACGGTTCAGTTGAAGCCTTGGCTGACTCGTTCATCAAGCTTTCTACTGAGAATATCGTAGTGAAGGTAATTAACAAGGGTGTAGGTCAGATTAGCGAAAACGACGTTACGCTCGCTGCCGCTTCTGAAGCCATTATCATCGGTTTCCAAGTACGTCCGTCACAACAAGCACGCAAGTTGGCCGAACGCGACGGTGTTGAAATCCGTCAGTACTCAGTCATCTACGATGCTATTGAGGACGTTAAGGTAGCTATGGAAGGTATGCTCGAACCCGTTATCAAGGAAGAGGTAACTGCCAATGTTGAGGTACGTCAGGTTTACCACATCTCGAAGGTAGGTTATGTGGCAGGTTGCTACGTAATTGACGGTAAGGTGAAACGCAGCGACAAGGCACGCCTCATTCGTGACGGTATCGTTATCTTCACGGGCGAGATCAATGCCCTCAAGCGCTTCAAGGACGATGTGAAGGAGGTTAGCACCAACTTTGAGTGTGGTATCTCACTCACCAACTGCAACGACATCAAGGAGGGCGACATCATCGAAACCTTCCAAGAGGTTGAAATCAAGCAAAAGTTACAGTAATTTAGACCAAAATCAATAAATAGTTAACGGGTTGACAAGTAAGTGAATAACTGACTTGTCAACCCGTTAACTTTGTATCTAAACGAATTTAAAGATAAATTGCAGTTTAAAAGCCTCTACGAAATGTTTCAGAATGCCCTAAATAGGCATTGGCTTACGTATATTTTACCAATGGTGTTTTTTGCTTTCATGTTTCATTTTTATATTTCAACTTATTGATTATCAATACTTTCGAAGGCTGAAACATACGACTTTTATGTTTCATTTTTAGTTTCAATGTTT
>UQHJ01000027.1 GCA_900540885.1 uncultured Prevotella sp. | reverse complement strand
AACCAGCGACCACACGCCCCCCAGACGCGTACTCTAACCGGGCTGAGCTACACCCCGAATTGCGAGTGCAAAAGTACAACTTTTTATTTAACTAACAAACCTTTAGCCTACTTTTTTCAAAAAAATATTTTATTGTACTTTTGCAACGAATTAAAAACCAGAGACATGCAACTTTCTACTCAAGCCAAAGGTTACTTATACGGACTCATCGCAGCTGTAAGCTATGGGGTAAACCCTATATGCGCCAAAATACTATATCGTGACGGTTTCAACTCCAATAGCGTACTATTCTACCGCTTTTTATTTGGCTCCATATTATTAGCGAGTTTAATGGCTTTACAACGCAAGAGCTTTGCTATCACTCGACGCGAAGCAGGCGTACTCTCGCTGTTAGGCATTGTATTTGCCGTATCATCACTCACCTACTTCTTAAGTTTCTATTACATGTCGGCAGGGGTAGCAGCAACGCTTGTCTTTGCCTATCCAGTGTTTACCGCCATACTCATGGCCTTACTCTTTAAAGAACGGCTAAAATGGCCTTCACTCATCGCCATCGTACTCACCGTTGGCGGCATCGCATTATTATACAAAGACGATTCTGGACGCCCCATAGCTTTAGCAGGCATCGCACTCATCTTAGTCTCCGCACTGTCTTATGCCTTCTACATTATCATTGTCAATCGCAGCGGCATTGTAATGTCAAGTGTAAAGCTTACCTTTTACGCCATGACAAGTTGCTTAGTATGTCTCACTCTTTATGCCTTATTCACCCCTACAGGCGAATTGCAACCTCTCCATGCCCCCATTGATTGGATAATGGCAATTATGTTAGGCTTAGTGCCTACGGTCATTTCATTAGTATTTATGGCCATGGCCATTCAGTGCATAGGCTCAACGCCCACCGCCATTATGGGAGCACTCGAGCCTGTCACCGCAGCCGTCTTGGGCATACTTATCTTTGGCGAAGTGCTTACGCCACGCATTGCCCTCGGCATTGCACTGATACTCTTCTCTGTAACGCTGATTATACTCGATAGTAAACTCCGCAATGCACTATCCAACACCAAAGTTATACGCAAAGGCCGCATCATTATCAAACGCATTCGGTGGAAATAAACAAATTGTAAAATAATCGCTAATTTTCTGACAAAAAGAAAATATTTCAGCTAAAAAATAACTAACTTCGCAGCGATTTTAAACAAAACCTATTAGTTATTTAAGATAAGACAATGAAAAAGATACGCGCAGCAATTGTGGGTTATGGCAACATTGGCCGTTACACTCTTCAAGCTCTTGAAGCCGCTCCCGACTTTGAAGTAGCAGGTATTGTACGCCGCAAGGGTGCCGAAGATTGCCCCGAAGAGTTGAAGAAGTATGATGTGGTAAAGAATATACGTGAATTGAAAGACGTTGACGTAGCCGTACTTGCTACTCCAACTCGCAAGGTTGAAGAATACGCAAAAGACATTCTCGCTTTAGGCATTAATACAGTTGATAGCTTCGACATTCATACACAGATTGTAGACCTTCGCCGCTCACTCGATGCTGTAGCTAAGGAACATGGTGCTGTAAGCATCATCTCAGCAGGTTGGGATCCAGGTTCTGACTCTGTCGTTCGCACTTTGTTACAAGCCATTGCTCCTAAGGGCATCACTTACACCAACTTCGGTCCAGGCATGTCAATGGGCCACACCGTAGCCGTTAAAGCCATTGAAGGTGTAAAGAAAGCACTCTCAATGACAATTCCTACAGGTCAAGGCATTCACCGCCGCATGGTATATATCGAAATCGAAGATGGATATGACTTCGAGAAGGTTGCAGCTGCTATCAAGGCTGATCCTTACTTTGCATCTGACGAGACACACGTCAACCTCGTTCCCTCTGTCGACGATGTAATCGATATGGGCCACGGTGTCCACCTCACTCGCAAGGGCGTAAGCGGCATTACGCAGAACCAACTCTTCGACTTCAATATGAAGATCAACAACCCTGCCCTCACAGGTCAAGTTTTAGTATGTGTAGCACGTGCTGCCATGCTACAACGTCCTGGTTGCTACACCATGGTTGAAGTTCCCGTTATCGACCTCCTTCCTGGTGACAAGGAAGAGAACATTAAGCACTTAGTATAAAATAATTTTGAACACCTGCTTAACTTGTGTTCAGCATACAAAAGAATAGCTCAGTAAAAGGACATCAACCTCCTTTTGCTGAGCTATTTTCGTATAGATGCGGTTAATCTATTATCCCTTCGTGACAGCGCCAATGAGGGCATCAATACTCTCGTTGGTAGGAGCTTCGGTAAGAAGCTCGCCTTTCAACTTCTCAGCCGTATCGCTCACGGCATTCTTGGTATCAATCGAGAGGTCCTTAATCTTGGCAGGGTCGACAGAAGCATCAAGGGGTTTGCCTTCTTCGTCGAATGACTTTTGATAAGCTTCCAATACTTTCTTTTGTTTGTTAATATCCTTCTTGAGCTTCACAATAAGCATAATATCACTTACGCTCATGCCAAGTCCCGTAGCCACGCCAACTAAGGCACCCTTACCACCACCTGATAAGGCACCAATACCCGCACTCAAACCTACCTTACCAGCAATGGTAAGAATAGCCTTATTGATTTGCTTACTCTGGGCTGCTGCAGCCTCTGACGTTATCTTTTGTCCCTTTTGGTTAACCAAATAAACACGATAAGCCTTCGTACCGTCTGCGTTGAGTACATCATTGCCAGCCTCGTCCTTCAAATAGACCATTTCACAATGATAAACGGGAATATCATCTTTATTCAGTTTGTTTGATGTTGTGTCAGCAGCTGTTGTTGTGGCATCTGAAGACGATGAAGTGGCACTACTTACTGCCGCTTTTGCTTTTTTCAAGAAGCCCTGGGCTGAAGCCTCAACCGTACACATACCTGCACCCATCAGAATGACTAACAGTGCTTTTGATAAGAATGACTTAAACATATACATATTGATTTAAAAAATTATTTACTGAAGTCTCGGATTTAACAAGGGCGGGCTAAATCCGTAACTTGAATTATTTATGATAAAGTTTTACACGAAACTGACGTTTAACGAAAGTACCTTGCGCTTGGCTCATGACGTCTTCAGCATCTTTGTAGAAGATACGCACCTTCACATTGTCATTAACGGGCAAAAGGAAGAAACCGCGAGGGAGCGCAGTACGGCGCATCTCGGTATCAACTATGCCTTGAGCATCAGTCACGCCAAGTAGCACAAACTTTGCGCCTTGCTCTTTCATCAACTTGCGAAACTTACGGGGCGACTCATAACTTTGAGGGGAAGGAGTTTTACTACCACTATAAGCCCACACTTCAACGCCCGCGAAGGGGCCTCCTTCGCCTACGCTCACGCGATTGGCCGTTAAGTGAACGACATTAAAGCGTAGCGTGAAAGGCATATCTTTGATAAACGTTTCGAGCGCTGTGATTGACTTGGCATAGTATTCACAAGGGTTGTATTTATCAAGCACCTTGAGATATTCTACCGCAGCAGAATAGTATTCGGCCACATCGGCTTGACTGACATTACCCGCTTCCTTCAAACGCTTGAGTTTGGTAAGCGAAGCCGTTGTATATCGCGTGTAGAGCGAACAACTATCGCAATCGTCTATATTGGCTTGTATCGTAGGCTTCAAGCTATTAGGTGCATCTTTGGCAGTCAATGCTTGTGCGAAGGCTCGGCGTGCATCATCATAGTTGCGCAAAGCATAAAGGCGGCTGCCCTCTTCGAGGAAACCAGCACACTTCGACACGTGTTCACGCACAACAGTACGAAGCTGTAATACGCCATAGCGCATCTTTACACGAGGTTGCAACTCGCTAACATCAATGCTCAAGTGGTTCGTCTCAGGACCTGACACATCAATAGCCAAAAGGCTATTCAAGAGTTCTCTCTGCTTATTAATTGCAGTCTCAAGCTGGTCAACACGTTCGAAGTCTGCATCGCTACTCTTTTCATTGAGCGCAGCATTGCGTTCGCGATATTCGCGTTCGAGTTGTGCCAAGTGCTCTTGTGGTTGACGAATATTGGCTATGGGGATTTGTATCGTAGTAATCTTAATCGAAGCATCCCCCAATTTGTCTTTCGTAGTGACAGAGGCTTGAAGGTCAGGGTGAACATTTACTTTCAGCCCTGCAATCGTTGAACTAACCTCAACTTCTGCCAACTTTTCGTTAGGTACAATGTCATTGCCCTTATTTTGCGACTCCATAAAGATAGGGGTGCCTACTTCCTCTATCAAATAGGCACGCAACACTCCCTTACGCAGGGTCATGGTAAACTTGGTGAAATTGACATCACCTCGCCGTCCAATTTCGAGTGTAGGGTTAGGAGTGGAAGCCATATTGACAAGCACTTCGTATTCGTAATACCCCAGTTGGCGCTTACCCAATCGTGTGATAGAGTAATCTTTGGTGTTGGTAAGCGTAATAACGAGGTCGGCATGTTGCGAGAGTAGAAGCACACCACATTCTGTAGGGTTGGCCGTTGCTCTGTCTTCTTGCCCCATGGGCGAATAAGAGATATATTTGGACTGCGCCCAACCTATAATCGGCAATAGAAGGAGCCAAAAGGCTAAAAATAAACGTTTCATGTGTACTTTTATATCGTTTATTAGTGAGATATTCACATCTTACAAGTCGAAGCCACCGAGCGTAGTAATACTTTCATCGGGTTTTTGACGCTGACCACCGACGTATTCGGGTTGCCATGTGCGCACATGAATAATGGGATCGCCACCATTTTCGGGGAATTCCCAAAGGAGGAAAAGATAGCCCTCATCACTATAATTGCTTGACTTCCATGACTGGCGCATACGCACACCAAACATATTCTTATTCTTACGTGAACGCGTAATACCTGAGCAACCAGAGGTCTCGCCATTCTCACCAATCTGTGAGAACTTGATGTCTATCCACTTATTGCGTAAGAAAGCACGACGCAAATTGCTAATATATTGTGCTTTATTTTGCTTGGTGTACTGCACTTTGGGTTTAAAGCTAAACTGGTCGGTACCTTGGCGCGCAATAATCACCTTACCCGTAATGATAAGGGCATCGTCACTAAACATCTTTTCAATGGTGTTGATATCCTTTTGATTATAAGCTGTACGGAAACGCTCTACATATTGCAGAATTATCATACGTTGCTCTTTGCTGGCCACATCGCCACAGCGTTCCATACTTTCAGCGGTTTGCGCATCAAGGGCAAAGCGGAAGTCGGTAATGTTGCCACTACAGTCAAATTCAACGACGGCCTCTTGATAGGTGCCGTTACCAAAGTCCTCATCTTTAGGCGTAATGATAAGGGGAATGTGGCTGGCCATCATCGTACCATTCTTAAATATCCACAAGCGATCTACCACCTCGTCGTCGTCGCAATAGAAAGGAGTAACAGCCCATATACGCACCAATGACTTCTTTGAAAACTCGTCCATGGCCATATTCTTTACCGACACGTCTTCATTGGCTTCTTGTGCTCGATTTATCTCAGTCAATAATTTGGCCAGATTGCGCTCTGCATTTTCTATAGCCGATGTATGATTTACTCCCTCGTCAGTGGTAAACACGACATCTACAGCCCTCATCGTGGTAGCACAGAAAAGCAATAAAAGGGTGAGCACGATTTGCTTTAAATAATTCATCTTTTTCAAATTCGATATGTTAGATTAAAGGGGATAAGAAAATGTAAAAGAAACGTTCAAGTTCCCCCTTACATATTTACTGAAGTTTCGGATTTAACAAAGGCTGGCTAAATCCGAAACTTGAGATATTTATTTTACTTTAAATGCGAAAGCCTTGCAGCCATGATAGTTCTTTTCAGAATCATCATTACCCGTACATACGTTGACACGTTGCATACCAGGAGTAAGCAGTGCTTGTACACGACCCTGCTGATCGTAAATTACCAAATAGTACTGTTCGATGCTTTCAGGGAATTTATTCGTAACGAGTTCTACAATCTCGCCCAAGGTTTTGTATGCTTGCGCTTTGGCTATCATGTCACTGTAGGTGCGAAGAGTGGCCAATGTTTTCACTACTTGTGGATAAAGCGAACGACTACCCGTTTCGGTAACGTCCTGCGTGCGGCTTTGCGTAACCACTTTCTCCTCCTTTATCGTAGGTTCTTCTACTACGGGTTGAGCCGCAGCCTCTGACTGAATAGGAACGGACGTTTTCGTAGTCTGCGAAGTGGAGTCCGCTTGAGCTGCAGCAGATGTCTGCGAAGTGGAGTTTGACTGAGCAGTAGTAGAAGTTTGCACAGTAGTAGATGTCTGCACATCTCTATCGGACTTCAAGCTCGTATTCTCTACCAAATCAGCATTATTAGCATTTTGTATATCGCTCTTGCGAATGTACATAAAGCAGCGAAACATGTTGCCTCGCGTTGTTGAGAGCGTCGTAATGCAGCTTGTCTTATTATTGACTAAAAACTTTTGCGATGCTTGCAAGTTCTGTTGCGTGGCAGCCCATTTGTTTATCTCTTCATAGAGCAAGTCCTCGGCCAACATCTTTGCATCTGGCTCAGTGGTAGCCGTAATTTCAGCATATATATAGTCCGAAGTATTCTTCTTTATCTGATTTATTTGGGTCTTAACGTCTGTTACTTCTTGTCCTACTGCACAGAGTGAGGTGAAGAACAAAGGAAAGGCCAATGCGAAAGTTTTAATTCTCATAGTTAGGATCTTTGTAGTCAGTAATTTCAAAGAACTTCTCTGTCACATTTTGCAATGGGATATAGGCATAGACTTTGGCCGTTAATGGTGCAGAAATGTCGCCACTGAGAAGAGATAAGGGGAAGGTGAAAGGGATTACATGGTTATAGCCCAACTTTTCGTTCAACACAAAGAGGGTTCCTGTCAACTGATTATTCGTTTTCTCCTTTATGCCTATATAAACACGACAATCCTCTGAACGGAAATAGGCCAACATTTGTTGGAGAGTAACGTGCAACTTCTCATGGCGATAACCATAACGATCAACCACTAAGTCGAGAGGTATCTGCTTGGGAGAATATCCCGTCAGCATCATCGTACACACCGAACGTACGGGGCTACGAGGACTAACATCGGGTTGCCACTGCGAATCGTGCATGCGCAGATAAATTCGACTGCCAATGAGGTGGCTCAGATAAGAGCCATAATTCTTTTGCTTAAGTTGACCTGAACTTTCCTCATGCACTTGCGCCCATGGGGCGAGTGCCTCGCCCATGTCAACGCACAGAGGCATACGTTGCACATCTCTCGAAAAGATGTTTTCAAGTTCTATGGCATTACAACCCGTCATCAACTGACAGTCGGTAGGAAACGATAGCGTCAGTGGCCTGCCACCAACTTGCCACGTAACCGTATACAGTCGTCGCGGCGTATAGTTGATAGACAAGGGATCGGTCTCCTTCACCCGTGTCATCATCGACACACTCCCCTCCTTCACCACTACACGGTCAACGTCCATGCGTTGTTGCGTAGTCTTTCCGTCCAAATGAAGGTCAAGTTCCAAAAAGTAACGTTCGAGGAAGTCGAATAGGGCTTGGTTTTCATAAAGCGCAACGATTTGATTATGGAAGATTTTGTAGCCGATATGGCTCACATCGCCCAAAGCATTAGTACGCACTCTCAACTGACGCCCCTTATACTGCCAAGTGGAATCATTGTCCGTCATAACCCCCAAAGAGTCAGGCAAAGACAAAGCCGTGGCCTTAGCCATGCGTTGTAACAATTCGCTATGATAGCGCAGCTTCGCTACACCTTGTAACGTAGCAGCAAAGAACATGAACAGAAATACTACCTTTCGCATAACTTTTTTTTAAAAAAATGAGGGAGTAATGTTAAAGGTTACAAGGTTATGAGACTTTGAAGTCCCATAACCTCCAAACACGCGATCTAACTTTTAGCTTAAGGATTAACGTACTTTTTGTCACCATCGTGTGACCAATAACCGGGTCCACCTGAGATGCGTCCATCGCGGAACTCTCCCTCATAGCTATCTCCTGCATGAGCTACGATAGAAGAATTGATGGTATAAGTAGTTGAGAACTTCACCGTGCCATGACCATGAGGCTTGCCATTACGCAAGTCGCCCGTGTAAGAGCCATAAGCTACACGCACGGTGCCATAAGGGCGATTGACGGGTTGAGAATTTTTAGTCGTTCCAGTGCTCTTCGCTTTTTCTACGGTCTTCGGTGTATTCACCTTTTCTTCGGGCTTAGCGGGTTCTGTCTGTTCAGTTGGAACATTGTCTGTTGTAGCAGGTGTTGCCGCAGGCATTGTATCCTTTTCAGCTTGCGCCACTGCTGCAGAGTCAACAGCAGGTTTCTCCGTAGTCTCAGGCGTTTGGTCAGTAGCAATAGACTTTGCAGATTCCTCATTGCTAGAAAGCGCGAAGTAGGCTCCGCCACCACCGAGAACAAGCACTGCAGCTGCAATGGCTACATACTTGCCCCAAGGAGTTGATGTAGGAGGAGGACATTCCTTCAAAGGTTTGCCACACTCAGGGCATACGAAGTCCTTGCGTCCTACGATTTCAATGCGTTCGTGATTTTTGCTCTTTTCACACGTGTCGTTCAAGCACATGCCCCAACGCGAACGTGTACGATTATGATTGTTTGTTGTTGCCATTTCGTTTTTATGTTATGTTTAGTTTTGAGGTTAAAGGATTAGGAGGTTAGGAGGTAAAAAATACATTATGCCGATAATTAACAAGACTTACTTTTTACCTCATAACCTCATAACCTTATTATTACATTACAGAAGGAGAAGCGGGTGGTGTATCCTCATTTACAGGCCTGTCTCAACAGGAGGCAATGAAGATGCTGGGGCAAAGAGAGGTTTCAACACCTCAACCGTACCTGCAGACTGCCATGCTGCCATACCCTTCATCCACACGGTTGTTCTTTCTGAAAGTTGTTTGCCTTCGACTAACTTCTTACACATTTTCCAATCGTAAGGGCCATAGTTCTTGCCTGCTGCATTGATGTAAAGTGCCACTTCGGGTTCAGTCTCAACAGGGGGGAGCGATTGGCCTTCAACAGGAGGAATCGATTGGCTATCAACAGGGCCTTCCATTACTGGTGCCGTATCGGGCATCACGTTTTGCGGTTGTTGCACCGTCTGAGATTGTGCTGCTTGCGCTTGCTCCAACGGCTTCTCGTTGACAAACAATGAAGGATATTGCGTGCCATCACCCTCTGAATGAAGCAGAATAGCATTGCCCTCGTCGGTAGCAGGATTGCCCGTGTGTAAGAAGCGTTCATAGCGTTCTTTGTAATTCTTCAACCACTCTACACAGCGAAGAGGGAAACAATACTGAACACTAATGATCGACAATTCGTCTTTGCGTGGACTCTTGCGATTGATTGTAATCATAGTACGGCCTACTGACTGATTGAACGAGTTCTTAAATGCCTCTTCCAATTTATCAGCAAAGCGCTTTAAGCTAGGATTGTCATCGGGCGAAGGAATTGACACCAATATTACCTTCTTATTAATGCTGGCAGGATTGGTTGGTGAAAGGTTACCCTCATTATTGCGCAGATGCAATTGTACTTGCTCTTGACTAAGGGTTGCATATACGCCACTCTGACGCACAATATTTACGGCAAAGGCCTTTATATCATCATCGGTGCGCAATTTTTGCTGCAACTGAGTCAAGATGTTAAGTCCAAGCACCTTCCTTTCGCTATCAGCTCGCTCTTCATGCTTCGTGCGAACAACTTCGGCTAACTTCGTATCAAAAGCGTCAGTAATGTCGCTCACACTGATCTCATCAGCTAAACGGCCAAAGGTATAAAACTCAGGCGGAAGAATTTTCTCACGAATTTGGCGTGCGATGTTGGGCATATCAATCTTATCGGCCTTGAGGTCGCTCTCAAATTGTGCCATGGTTTCGTCTTCACTCACCTCAATGATAGCACTCTTCATATCCTCCAGTCCCTTGTTTACCTTACGCTGTGCGGTAACCAAACGTTCGGTTTCGGCTATGGCCTCGCTGATGCGCATACCGAAGGCTGAAATATCCTCATCCAACTTACCAAACTCAATGAATACACGAGCTGTCAACTTTTTGGCAAATTCAAGTGCCACGAGCATCGTCTTTGACGTATAGTATTCAGTCAAGATGCTTTGGTGTTCCGCATAGCGTCGTGCACCAATACCGACCATACGCTGTAGTACGCCCAATCGACTCCACTCGCTCACATTGGCTTGACGGTCGGCATCACAATCTTCGTAGTTGAGTTTTTCTTCTTTCGTAGCCTCTTCGAGTTCCAAACGAATTTCGCCCAAACGTTCGTTAATGAGTTTAGCCACCTTCTGAAGTTCAAGAATTGAGAGGTCACCCGTCTTCCACTTTTCAAAGAGTTCCTTTTCTACATGGCTACGTATTTCCTTCGCTATTTCGGGAATAACGCGTTCCTTGGCTGCGAAGTAGTTTTCAACACCCGTCTCGCGGAAGAAGTTGACGTAGCTTTCGTTCAGGATATTATCTAACTCATTGAGCGGGCAACTTGCTTTCTTAGCATCTTCAGCCCAATTGATAGCCTTGTCGTGCCAATATTCATTAAATGATCCATACTCTTGGTCGTTGGGCAATACCTTCTTTTCGAGCGTTAGGTGACCAAGGTCGAGCATCCAGTTTTGCAAATTCTCCTTATTGAGATATTCGCTACGAAAGTCGCGATTGCGCTCTTCGTTAGCATAACCTTGATTTTCGCGCCAGTTGTTATATTTGAACTGGTAGAGTACACTCTCGCCTACAGTATAAGTAATATGTTTCAGGACGCGGAGTTCGGGATACATCACGCGCTTGATACCAAACGAATTTACCTTCTTTGTACGAGCAACGGGAATAGCACCTGTCTTGGGGTCGGGTTGTCCATTCTCGTCATACTCATAAGCAAAATCGTCCATGTTTTCGTAGTTGTAAGCACGGATAAAGTCCTCGTTAATTTTGTCATCTTCCTTAACGAAGAACACACGAGCGAACACGTAGTCACTGACAATCTTAGGCAACTCCGTAAGCGAATTAACCGTCACCCCATTCTCATTGACATTGCTATAAATAGTTACACCATCAGCTACACCCTTTACTTTATCATTAAAGCAGTCAGCTTCGCCATAGCCCGTAACGTCCTGTGGCTTCCATCTACCAGATTGAAGGGCATTCAGTTCGTTTACAGCAGCATAACCATTCTGATAATAACGTCCTTGATCCATATCTGCCTTTGGCAAGTTTCGCTCTGGAATCATGGCAAAAACGTGAATTATCGCATCGGGGAAGGCCTTGCGGCTTTGTGTAATCACATCAATTACCGAGCCTGAACCCGTTCCACCAGCTAAACCCGCAAATATATGAATGTGCGTTTTGCTCGCATCGCCCGATATAGCCGTTACTCTACTATAGGCATCGTTCAAGCTATTTACATAGCCTATAGCATTGGCTGCAAAGAGCAAACGCCCCGCACGACGCTTTTGTCCAGCAGCCTTGCCTAATGCACCAATAGCTGAACGCACAGCACTTACGTTATTGACAATGCCTTTAACCGAAGGATAATTGTCTATATGATCGAGTATGGCTGGTACGTCGATAGCCTTGATATTGAGAAATTCATTGTTGGTGAAAGACGCATCTTGACCCAAAACGCGGAAGTCAGCTCTGGCACGACCTCCTTGTGGCATCATCTCGTCGGTTGAATCGACGTAGAGCAATGCTACAGGCTGCTTTTTGCGTTGCTCGGCATCAGGGAACTCCTCAAACATACGCATTTTAAACTCGCGTAATATCTTACCACCTGTACCGCCCAATCCAACAAGAATGTGGTTGCTATTGCAATAGGTTTCGTTCATATAGTTTGTATTTTTAGATTTATGATTATTCCGTTCTCTTTTCCTCTCCACTACTGTCTGTATCTATTGCGACGCATATTGGGGCGTGAAATACTTCGGTCGCGCTGGCGACTGCAGTCCTGCCCTCGTCTGCCTATCTCTCGACGTCTGCTCGTTCCATTTCCCTTCGAAATGGTATAATTGGCGATAACAGCTGCCACTACGACGAAGGCTAAAGCCCACAACAAACGTCTGATGATATACTTCGTTAAATAATTATTTAGTTCCGCAGTCATTGCCTTCGGGAGTTCTACCAACGAGTGTCCCGAAAAGTCAGCACCTTTACAATAATTACCAAGTATAGGGTGATTGCGTACAATTTCGTTCATCACTTCTTGCGTTTCTGCCTGATCTACTATCTCGTTGAGTGTAGCTTTCCCACTCGTCACCATTTGCTCAATCGCCTCAGTGGCCAAGGCTTCAAACTGATTGGCTTTGTGCATAATAGCGAGTGAGCCACATATCAAAGTACACTGAAACATCAAGAGTATGCCCAAGATGCCTCCTACAATATAGGTTGACAATGACATCACAGCATCTTTCCACCAACCTTTAATAAGCAAGAAGAAGAGTGCCATACAAATAGCACCGATTACTACCCCCCATAACAAACTTCCTATGGAGTAGCATATAATATTTAGAAAGGTTGATAGCATATTTTCAAGTATTATTAGAACTATCTTGCAAAAATATACTCTAATTTTAAGGAATATATCATTAAAAATAATGATTTTTATATCATTTATCTATTAATTTGATAAAACGAGCTATCATTTTCATCAGTATTAATTCATGTTAGGCTTTCAAATTGCAATTTAATGGGCCTCTCTCCCCAACCCCTCCCCTAGTCGGGGAAGAGGTTAGGGAGAGAGGCCCCATTAAATTAAATCAAAAAAAGCCACGCTTACCTTTTGAGTAAGCATGGCTAATATTAAGATGTGTATAATGTTAGGAAGTGATATTACTTCACACCATCCTTTTCAGTCATGTCAGTAGGACGCATAGAGACGGTGATGCAGTTGTTTTGCTTGAGCACTACGTTGTTAACAAAGTCTTGAATATCCTTTGAAGTAATGCTCTTGAGTGTAGCCTCGTAGTTAGTGCGGAGGTCTTTGTTCCAAACTACCTTCTCTGTGATAAGGTTCATCCAATAACCATTCTTCTTTTGGTTGTCGGCATAATCCTTCAACTCAAAGGCGAGTACCTTCTCAAGTTCGTCAGCCGTTACACCATTCTTTGCAATATCTTCAATGCCTTGCTTCATAAGCAAGAGAGCTGAGTCAAGCTGAGCAGGCTTTACAGGACATTGAGTTACGAGTGAATAACGATCGTTCACACCGTAAGAGGCAGAACCGTCAGTACCCACACTGTAAGCAATACCAGCGTCCTCACGAATGCTCTTGAGATAACGTTGCGTAAGTACGGCACCGAGAGCGTTAACCACGGCAGCTTCCTTCATTGTATAAGGATTCTTACCTGAATAAATCTGAACAACTATGGCCTGAGGTGTTTCCATTTGACGGAAGAAGTGGTTGTTAACCACACCTTGTACGGGTTCAACTTTGAGGTCGATGTAATGTTCGCGCTTCTTTACGCCCTTGAGCGGAGCAATGTATTGTTCAGTAAACTCACGGAGAGAGTCAACATTGAGTGCACCAGTGAAGAAGAAGTCAAAGTCGCCAGCCGCATTGAAGCGCTCGCTGTACAACTTCTTAATTGTTTCGAAGTTTGCCTTGTTGAGGTCAGCCAACTTGAGCGAAGCGCGCAAGGGGTTATGACCATAAAGCGTAGCCTGCAAAGAGTCAGAGTAAGCCTTCATAGGTTGCTTTTCAGCATTTTCAAGGCTTGTGCGCAACATAGTGATTGTATTGTTATAACCGTCAACATCGTTGCAAGGAGCTTGGAAACGGAGGTAGATAAGTTCAAAGAGTGTACGCAAGTCCTTAGGAGTTGAAGTACCAGAGATGTTCTCTGTTGTATTATCCAAGTCAACGCCACAGCCTACTTGCTTACCAGCCAATTTCTTCTGCAACTCAGTGCTATTAAAGTTGCCCACACCGATAGAGTTCATTACCTGAGACATCAACTTTGTATTGACAATATCCTTTGTAATGATTGCATTCTGACCGCCGAAGCTGCTAGCTACGAATTGCACCTCAGAGTCGTTGTAGTCAGTTTTCTTAAAGAATACGCGAGCGCCATTTGATAAAGTCCAGCAAGTGTAACCAAACTCTGCAGGTGTTTCCTTTACGATTTTACCCTTCTTGGGGAGAGTAGGAACGAGTGGTTCGTTCTTTACATTGTCAACGTAAGCCTCTACCTTAGCAGCCTTAGCAGCAGCAATAGCTTGCTTGAATTGGTCGACCGTAGGAATGGTTACGCCCTCCTTTTCAGGATACATAGCCATGCACACGAAGTTTGTATCGGTACGTGCAGTGAGTTCCTTAAAGAGTTCTGAAGAAGCAGGAGCCAACATTTGCATTTGGTTCATCTGCTGCGTCATCATCTTATAAGTGTTATACTCGTCCTCAATTGAGGGGATAGGATCATTCTCGAGGAAATGGCGAACGTACTGGGGAACGTAGAAGCTATTCTTCTGCTTGTCGCGATTGTTGTAGATTGTTTCGATGCCACTCATAAACTCTTCGCTAGCACGATTGATTTCAGTACCTGTGAAGCCGAACTCATCGACGCGCTTGATCTCCTTCATAACAGCCTCAAGTGCTTCCTTATCTTGACCAGGTTTGGGTACGATGATTACGCTATAAGCATCTTTCGTCTTTGAGATGATGTAGTTACCATCTTCTGCTCCAGCATAAACAAAGGAGCAGTCAGGCTTCTGTGCAGCCTCGCTCAAGCGTGCGTTGAAAGCACTGCTGGCTACAGTCTTCATCAATTGTACGGTGAGGTAGGCTGTCGTATTCTTGTACTCTTCGGGCACAAGGGGATCGTGCTTAAACATAACTTGAATGTAAGCTTGGCTCTGCTCCTTATCCTTATCGATAACGTAGATAGGCTCTACATTGTCGGGCACAGGATAGTGTTCGTACTTCGCAGCATTCTCAGGCATTACAATGGGTGAGAAGAATTTCTTAATCTTAGCCTCTACCTTATCAACGTCAATGTCGCCTACGATAATAATGCCTTGCAAGTCGGGACGATACCACTTCTCATAGTAGTCGCGCAACTCTTTGGGCTTAAAGTTATCAACTACGCTCATCAAGCCGATAGGGAAACGGTGGCCATAACGAGAGTTGGGATAAAGCGTAGCCAAGTTGCGCTCGAAGATGCGCTGTGAGGCACTTGAGCGCATACGCCACTCTTCGTGGATTACGCCACGCTCTTTGTCAATCTCTTTGGGATCAAGCGTCAAGCCATCGGCCCAGTCGTGGAGAATGAGCAAGCAAGAGTCAACGTTGCTTTCGGTTACAGGCACATCGTCAATGTTGTATACCGTCTCGTCCGTAGAGGTATAAGCATTGAGGTTTTGACCAAACTTTACACCAATGCGCTCACAAAACTTAGTAAGCGCATCGCCAGGGAAGTTGTTTGTACCATTAAAACACATGTGCTCCAAGAAGTGAGCCAAGCCGCGTTGGCTTTCCTCTTCCTGCACGGCACCAACCTTTTGTGCGATGTAAAAGTTGGCACGATTTTCGGGCAAGTTGTTATGACGGATATAATAGGTCAATCCGTTGGGCAACTTACCAATGCGCACGTCCTTATCAACAGGCAACGTGGGCAACTGCTGTGCTAAGGTAGGCAATGCGATGAATGCCACCAACAACAGCAAAAGTGCTTTGATTTTGTTCATTGTATAATAATTGAGTTATTATTTCTTTTAGATTTGACGCTGAATGGGGGCGATTTACTACAAAAATAAGCAAGACATCAAGTTTACTTGAACGTTTTGTTGAGCCGCAGCCTATTTTTTACAAAGAAAAATTTGACTTTATTATCTCATTTAGTTCTTTATCAGAGATGCTTTCACGCTCCGATTTGTCATAAATGTAGTGCAGACCAAGTTCGCCGTCAGTCTCTGACAATGTTGTAAGCAATGTTATAACACGTGCTCCAGCTCTTTTCCCCTTCCCTTTATCACTTATTTTCATGCGAATCTTCCGAATTCCATTCCCTAAGTCTGTACCGAGAAGAGGATTTTCTTGCAGCTCATTAATGAGCTTAATAATATCTTTGTTGATATTTTTATATCGCTTGCGTAAATGCTTTTGCTCTTTGCTGAATGCACTATAAATTGTTATCTTCATCTTCGAGCATTTTTATGTAGTCCCTAGCATCAATTCCATGTACTAGTCCCATTCGAGCCAACTTCATTTCTCTACAAGCCTCAGCAAGTCCAGCAAGGATATACTCCTTGCTATCTCCGTCCTCTTCCTGAACTTTAGCAGTAGTAGATGCAGACAAAGCCTTCTTAGCCTGTTTGTAAAGTTTTTCGAGTACACCCATATCGGTAGCACTATTTATTAGGTTGATGAAGTCCGTTTTTATCGCCTCATTGCGATCGAGAGTAAGCGTAGCCATAACTAACAAAACGTTTGAATTATATGCAAATATACGTATTTCCATTTAGTTGCCTTTTATTTTCAATGAACATTTTGTAATTTCGCGGCAAATTAGCGAACATACCGATGATACGCAAATTCGACTTTTTAGTAATTGGTTCTGGCGTTGCTGGAATGAGTTACGCCCTCCAGGTGGCCGCCTCGGGCAAAGGTAAGGTGGCCCTCGTCTGCAAAACTTCAATCGAAGAGGCTAACACGGCCAAAGCTCAAGGCGGTGTAGCTTCTGTGACGAACTTGAAGATTGACAACTTTGAGAAGCACATCAAAGATACAATGATAGCAGGCGACTACATATCCGATCCTCGTGCTGTTGAACAAGTAGTAAAAAATGCACCCGCAGGCATTGAGCGCATGGTTAAGTGGGGTGTAAACTTTGATAAGAAGGAAGACGGCACTTTCGACCTTCACCGCGAAGGTGGCCACTCTGAGTTCCGCATCTTACATCATGCCGACGATACAGGCTTCGAAATTCAGCGCGGACTGATTGAAGCCGTGCGTCGCGACCCCAACATCACGGTACTTGAAAATCACTTCGCCGTTGAGATCATAACGCAACACCACTTGGGCATTGAGGTAACACGCCGCACGCCCGACATTGAATGCTATGGTGCTTACGTACTCGACCCCGACACACAGAAAATTGACACATTCCTATCACGTGTCACCGTACTCTGCACAGGCGGTTGTGGTGCCGTATATGCCACGACAACGAACCCCGAGATTGCCACAGGCGACGGCATCGCTATGGCCTATCGTGCTAAAGCTACCGTTGAAGGCATGGAGTTCATACAATTCCACCCCACGGCCCTTTACAATCCACGCGAGAAGCACCCTGCTTACCTTATCACCGAGGCCATGCGCGGTTATGGCGGTATTCTCCGTTTACCCAATGGCGAGGAGTTTATGCAGAAGTACGACAAGCGTCTTTCACTCGCGCCACGCGACATCGTAGCACGTGCCATTGATAAGGAAATGAAAATTCATGGTCTTGACCACGTTTGCTTGGACGTAACCCACAAAGACCCTGAGGAGACGAAGCACCACTTCCCCAACATCTACCAGAAGTGTCTTTCTATTGGCATCGACATTACAAAGCAATACATTCCCGTTGTACCTTGTGCCCACTACCTTTGTGGGGGTATCAAGGTCGACTTAAACGCTTGTTCGTCTATCAACCGCTTGTATGCCGTGGGTGAATGTTCATGCACAGGACTGCATGGTGGCAACCGTTTGGCGAGCAACTCTCTCATCGAGGCTGTGGTCTATGCCGACGCTGCCGCTAAGCACTCTATCGAGAATATTGACAAGTACACATTCAATGACAAGGTGCCTGAATGGAACGATAAGGGTACGCTTACGAACGAAGAGAAGGTGCTCATCGCTCAAGATGTCAAAGAAGTAGAACAGGTGATGTCAGCTTACGTAGGCATTGTACGTTCTGACCTTCGTCTGAAACGTGCTTGGACGCGTCTCGACCTCTTGTACGAGGAGACGGAAGAGCTCTACAAGAAGGTGAAGGCAACACGCGACATTTGCGAACTTCGCAACATGATCAACGTGGGCTATCTCATCACGCGTCAAGCGCTTGAACGCAAAGAGAGCCGCGGTCTTCACTACACCGTTGACTATCCTAAGCACGCTTACGACCAAAATTAAACACATTAAACACAAAAAGACAGAGAATGCATTATCAACTATTGATAATGCATTCTCTGTTTTTATAAACGATAAATTTCAGTTTAGCGTTTTACCTTCCGTCGCTCTTCCGTATGTTTGATATCGGTCATAGGACCGTCAAACTGCGTATGAACAGGGTGATCCGTTTGCTTAGCATAACGACTCACACTGAGTATCATGCCAATATAAGCACAGTTAATAAGCGTTGACGTACCACCACGGCTTATGAGGGGTAAAGGCTGCCCCGTCACAGGGAACAAACCTACGGCCACCATCATATTGAGTATCGCCTGCGAAACGAGCAGTAAGGTTAAACCCATAATTAAGAAGGCAGGGAAATTACGTTCACATCGACTCGCGATGCGCCCCGCTCGGAAGAGGAGTATTATGTATAGGAAGACCACAATGGCCGCACCCCATAACCCCATCTCCTCTATTATCACCGCAAAGATGAAGTCGGAGAAGGCTTGACTCAAGAAGTCACGTTGCACAGAGTTGCCTGGCATACGGCCTATACCATTGCTCGATGCTATGGCTATATTGGCATGCGCCACTTGTGCTCCTTTGTCTATATCGTAGGTGGCAGGGTCGTCATCACGACTATTTTCATCGCCTGATATGTGCGTTTCGACACGATGCTTCCACGTTTCTAAACGGTGCAGACCTGGCACGTCGGTCGAAAAGAAGGTAAGCACGCCCACGACTGTGCCGATAAGCGCTATTACACCCAAAAGTTTACCCAATTGCGTAAGCGGCACACGACCTATAAACATCATAATAAACACTACGCCAAAGAGCAAGCCTGCCGTTGAAAGATTTTCAGTTACAATAAGTGCCAAAGGGAAACCGAGTACAATCATGATAATTTTGAAAGCTCTACGGTCTGCCCCTCCCTCACGTTGCAAACGCGAAAGTATAAGTGCAACGGACAACACTACCGAACCCTTGGCTATCTCTGAGGGCTGAAACTGTACAAAACCCCAATCTATCCAACGGGAAGCGCCGTTGGTGCTACCTCCCATTAATGTGATACTCAATAGCAGCAACGAAAGTGGCCAACACAATATGGGAAGTGCCTTAAACATTCGGCAGGGTATGCGGTGGATAACCAAGGCCACCAATGTACCTGCTGCTAAGAATAGGGCTTGCTTGACCAAAGGATCCCAAAAGCGACCACTCTTATAGGCCAACGTACTGGCTGCACTATACACTTCAATAAGTGATATAATGCACAAAAAGAAGTACACCACCCATATTACTCTATCGCCCATGAAAAGGGCACCGATTGAGCGATGGGGGCGCTTCTCGGCTTGAGCACTCACCTCGCCAGCCGATGATGAAGAAGCCACCTCAGGGGCAGCTACCTCTGGGCTTGCCACATCAACCATTGGCTCTGCTGTAGGCTCTACCTTATTTTTTTTCGAAAAAAATCCCATGGGAGATATTTTTTTATGAGTTTAATAAGTTTAATGAGTTTAATAGGTTTAATAAGCCCCACAAACTCATAAACTTATTAAACCCAATAAACTTATTAAACTCTTAAACTTATTAAACTCAATAAACTTATTAAACCCAATAAACTTATTAAACTCAATAAACTTATTAAACTCAATAAACTTATTAAACTCATAAACTTATTAAACTCAATAAACTTATTAAACTCAATAAACTTATTAAACTCATAAACTTATTAAACCCAATAAACTTATTAAACTCATAAACTTATTAAACTCAATAAACTTATTAAACTCAATAAACTTATTAAACTCAATAAACTCAGAACTGCTTTACCCACGCCTTGAATTGTTCGCCACGGTCTTCCATGTTTTTGAACAAGTCGAAACTGGCGCAACAAGGACTGAGCAATACGGTGTCACCTGGTTGGGCTAACTTTACAGCCTCCTGCATACACTCACTCATCGAATGCGTGTCGGCTATGGGTAGGCCCAAATTGTCAAAGTTAGCGTGCAACTTGCTATTATCAACACCCATAAATACCAAAGCACGGCACTTTTCTCTAACGAATGGAATGATTTGTGAGTAATCATTGCCCTTGTCTTTGCCGCCCAAGATGAGCACTACGGGAGTTTTCATGCTTTCAAGTGCACAATAGCAAGCATCAACGTTAGTTGCTTTTGAGTCGTTAACGAAGTGAATGCCTTTCACTGTACCTGCCTTCTCTAAGCGATGTTCTACTCCGGGAAAGTCTGACAACCCTTCGCGCACGACTTCGGGGTGAATGCCATAAGCCAAACAAGCAATGGCAGCAGCCAAAGAGTTGCGCAAATTATGACGACCAGGCAAAGAGAGTTCAGCCAAAGGCATCTCGAAATGTACGGGAGCATTTACCACAAACTTTCCCTCATGGGCATAACCTGCTGCATCGGGTTGCAACTCGTCAGTGAAGCCACATTTACGGCTTTCTACCGCATACTTCGTCAATTCGTGTGGCACGTGTTCGTCTTCACGCCAATAAACGAAAGTATCATCAGCCGTTTGATTTTGTAAGATGCGCATCTTCGAGTCTACGTAGTTTTGCATCTTAAAGTCATAGCGGTCGAGGTGGTCGGGGGTAATGTTCAACAATACGGCTATGTTAGCACGGAAGTCGTACATATTGTCAAGTTGGAACGATGATAGTTCTATCACGTAAGTGCTATGCGGAGCCTCAGCCACTTGAAGGGCTAAGCTATGACCAATATTGCCTGCTAAACCTACATCAACACCCGCCTTCTTGAGTATATGGTAGATAAGAGACGTAGTAGTCGTCTTGCCATTGCTACCCGTAATGCAAATCATACGTGCATCGGTGTAACGACCTGCAAACTCTATTTCGCTCAGTATGGGCGTACCTCGTGCGATGAGACGTGCCACCATAGGAGCCGTTTCGGGGATACCCGGACTCTTCACAACTTCATCAGCCGAAAGAATTTCGGTCTCTGTGTGGTGTCCTTCTTCCCAACGAATGTGGTGAGCATCGAGCATTTCTTTATAATGAGGCTTAATGCTGCCCATGTCCGAAACGAACACTTCATATCCCTTTTGCTGTGCTAAGATAGCAGCACCCACACCGCTCTCTGCAGCACCTAAAACAACTAATTTCATTTTTTATAATAGTTGAGTGTTTATCTAATCTTCAAAGTAATAATCGTAAGGGCTGCCAACAAAATAGTGGTAATCCAGAAGCGCACCGTAATCTTTGACTCATGCCATGCGCCACGCGGCCACTTGCAAAGATACTTGCAGTCGGGGTCGAGCTGTGAGGGCAATACGCGGAAGTTGTCGTGAATAGGAGTGCGCTTAAAGATACGCTGCTTGCGCCCCTTGCGCTTGCCAAGTTTGAACCATTCTACTTGGAGTATAACGCTCAAGCTTTCAAGCAAGAACACACCGCACAAAATCGGAATGAGCAACTCTTTGTGAATGATAATGGCCAATACGGCTATAATGCCACCAATGGCCAACGACCCTGTGTCGCCCATAAATATCTGAGCGGGATAAGCATTGTACCATAGGAAACCTATCAAAGCGCCCACCATGGCACAAGTAAAGATAACCAACTCTTGCGACCCTGGCACATACATGATGTTCAAGTAAGAGGCAAACTCTATGTGACTTGACACATAAGCCAGTATGCCCAGAGCGATGAATATGATAGCGGAATTACCAGCCGCCATACCGTCCATGCCGTCGTTGAGGTTGGCACCATTCGATACAGCTGTGATTACAAATATCGTTACCAATACGAACAATATCCAACCAGCTTGTCTCTTGTATTTTCCACAGAAGCTTACCAACGTAGCATAGTCGAAGTTATTTTCCTTGACAAAAGGTATCGTCGTTTTGGTGCTCTTAACAGGCTGACTCTTGTGTACAATTTCTACGTGATTGCCTTGTCGTTGTGTCTCAATGTTTTCACGTATCGTTGCATCAGGACTCAGATAAAGTGTCAACCCCACAAAAAGGCCCAACAACACCTGTCCCACTATTTTATAACGACCTGCTAAACCGTCCTTATTGTGTTTGAATATCTTGATGTAGTCGTCAAGAAATCCCAACATACCGAGCCACACGGTAGTGACCATCATGAGTATAAGGTAAATATTGCGCAGTCGACCCAACAACAGACAAGGCACCAATATGGACACTATAATGATAATGCCACCCATTGAGGGCACATTAATTTTCTTTACGCCAAAGGGGTCGATCGAAGCGTCACGCTGCGTTTCGCTAATATTGTGACGCTTCATCCATTTAATAAAATATTCGCCAAACCATGCCGAGATAATCAAGGCGAATATGAGTGCCAACAAGGCACGGAACGAGATGTAGGACCACATGCCCGAACCCGACACACCAAACTGCTCTAAAAAGCGGAATAAGTAGTATAGCATATTTCTTCTGTATTCTTATGGTTACTTACAATATCCCGAAAGCCTTCTTTATCTCTTCGTGATCGTCGAAGTGGTGTTTCACGCCCTTTATGTCTTGATAGGGTTCGTGGCCTTTACCTGCTACGAGAATGACGTCGCCCGGTTGTGCCATAATGGCAGCCGTGCGAATGGCTTCGCGGCGGTCGCAGATGCTAATCGTCTTTTGACGCTGTTCGTCGTTGAGTCCAGCTAACATATCGTTGATAATGTCTTGCGGTTCTTCAAAACGAGGGTTATCACTGGTGATGATTACACGATCGGAACGATTGGCAGCCTCTTGCGCCATGAGCGGACGCTTGCCTTTATCACGATTGCCACCTGCTCCACATACGGTGATGACTTGTCCCTTACCCTTTACTATCTCGTTGATAGCAGTCAGTACATTGACCAAGGCATCGGGCGTATGGGCATAGTCTACTACAGCACTAAAGCCCTTGGGCGAACGAATGGCTTCAAAGCGACCATTGACGGGGTGTAAACCTGAAAGCACACGCAAGGTCTCGTCCTGTGTTTTGCCCAACATTAAGGCAGCACCATATACGGCTAAAAGGTTAGACACATTGAAGCGGCCTACAAAGCGCACACTCACCTCGCGTCCGTCGATGTCGAGCAACATGCCTTCAATGCTCTCCTCTAAGATGCGACCTTTATAGTCAGCTGCTGTACGCGTTGAGTAGGTGCGAATGGTAGCTTGTGTGTTTTGCACCATTACCATTCCATTCTTATCGTCGGCATTGGTAATAGCGAAAGCTTCCTTGGGAAGTCCGTCGAAGAAGGCCTTCTTTGCGTCGCGATAGTTTTCGAAAGTTTTATGATAGTCTAAGTGGTCGCGCGTAAGGTTGGTAAAGATACCCCCTACAAAGTGCAGACCACCAATGCGCTTTTGGTGAATGGCATGTGACGAACATTCCATAAAGGCATATTCGCAACCCTCGTCGACCATTTGTGCCAAGAGGCGATTAAGTGTAACGGGGTCGGGCGTAGTGTGGTCAGCAGGAATAGCACGACCGTCAATGTAGTTGCAGACGGTTGAACAAAGTCCACACTTGTGGCCAAAGGCACGAAACATTTCATAAAGTACGGTGGCTATGGTTGTCTTGCCATTCGTTCCCGTCACGCCTACCAGCTTGAGCTTTGTCGTTGGGTCGCCATAAAATTGGGTCGCAACTTTTCCCACCGCATCTTCCGTGTCGGCCACTTGTACGTAAGTGACACCCTCTATGGGGTCGCCTTTTAGCGGTTCGCTCATTAGGATAGCCACCGCGCCCAATTCTATGGCCTTGGGGATATAGACATGTCCATCGGCCTGCGTACCTTTCACTGCAATGAAAAGGTCACCTGCCTTTACTTGTCGTGAGTCGATGTTTACTCCAGTAATGTCTCGCTGCAAGTCGCCCGTGGCGGCTACAACAGTTACCTTCTTGAGTGTATCGGATAGTTTCATTGTCTATGTATTAATTTCAGTTTTTCTTCTTCGCCTTATTAGCAGTGGACTTATCGTTCGACGTTTTCTTATTGACCGACTTCTTGTCCGTTTGCTTTTTATTAACTTTTTTCTTATCATTGTTCGACTTTGCCTTTTGGGCAGTCGTCCTTTGTTTGGGCGGTTCAATAGCAGGTTGTTTTGCCTTCTTCTGCTGAGCGGCTTTGCGCTCTTGTTCTTCAGCGTTTTGCTTAGCCTTTTCGGCCTTACGCTCTTTGGCTCTCTGTTGCTGCTCTGCCTCTTGCTGCTTCAGTTTCTTCTCTTCTGCCTTGGTGGGAGCTGCTTCGTAATCTTCAGGTTCACTCACAGACTTAGACTGTTGCTGCAAAGCAGCCGACGACGAAGCGTTACCCACTTGTTGCCGCGTAGAGTCATTGGCTAAGGTATCGAGTTCGGCAGCAGGAATGTCTTTTGGATCGCCCAAAATAAGCTCAATCTCTTCGCCTGGCTTGAATTGGTAGCCTGGCTGCATATTCTGTTGCGTTACGCGACCTATACCGCGAACTTTCACTTTAAGTCCCATCTTTTCGAGGCGAAACAGGGCATCGCGCAGTCCATAGCCACGCACATCTGGCACGACTTTGTCTGCTTTATTATCCACAGGCGATAGGCTTACGCCACTGCCCGATGTAATAGCCGTACCCCAAGTGAGTGGAGACTCTTCCGTATCAAGGGGGGAGGTGTATTTGATACCTAAACGTTCCAATACGCTCTGTGCTGCCACAACATTACCTGCCGAAACAACGGGTATGTGGCAGTTGGCGGAGTCACGTGCCTGGCTATAATCACTTGAGAAGCGTTGTGCCATAACCGTTTCGGCCACACGCTTAAACACAGGGGCACACATACCACCACCTGAAGCAGGAGCACCCTTCTGTATGCAGACGATGCACGAATACTGAGGGTGTTCGGAAGGGAAGTAACCTGCAAACGATACGAGGTATTGGGCAGAGAAGCCATTCTTCGTCCATATCTGTGCCGTACCCGTCTTGCCTGATACGTGAAAATACTTCGAACCAGCCTTTTTGCCTAAGCCGACACTTACCACACTTTCGAGGCAGTCTTGAATATTCTTTACGGCCTCAGGCTTTGCCATGTGTTCACGCAATACGACTACGGGAAATTCTTTCACTACCTCATCGCCGCGCATAATGGCTTTTACCAAGCGCGGACGCAATAACTTGCCATTGTTGGCTATGCCATTATAGAAGTTAACGGTAGTAATAGGCGGAATTTGCGTTTCATAGCCAATACTCATCCAAGGCAAAGCGGTCTTTGACCAGTTGCTTCCGTCCTCTTTCGGCATACGAATGTTAGGACGTGCATAACCCGGAATAGGTATCTTTAAGTCTTCGGCTACGCCAATGCGGTAAATGCCTTCGACGAACTTACGCGGATTGTCGTGATAAGCGCGGTCAATCAGCGTACTAACGCCTACGTTAAGCGACTTTTGTAATATCTGGGGAACGGTTACTACCCCACTACCGCCTGAACGCCAGTTGGCATCGCGCATCTTGCGGCCGTACATTTCTTTTATACCATTGCCTACGTCGACGATATCGGTCATGTGTATATAGCCATCGTCCATGCCTACTAAGAATGACATGGGCTTAAACACTGAGCCGGGTTCGTAAAGGTTCTTCACAGCATCGGCATTCACCTCTTGATACGTACCATCGTCCATACGGCGCAGACTAGTCATAGCCTTGATGTCACCTGTAGCCACCTCCATGAGTATGCACACACCTGAGTTGGCATCTATCTCAGTGAGTTTATCCGAAAGGGCTTTCTCACAAATATCCTGCATACCTACGTTAAGCGTGGTCATTACGTCGCAACCATCTTCTGCAGGTTTGTCGACAATCGTTAAGTAGCGGTTGAGCACCTTTTGGCGGTGAGCGATACCCGGCTTACCACGCAATACGGAGTCGAACTTGAGCTCCAAACCCGTGCGCGGCAAACCCGAAGTTTTAAACAAGTCGCCAATGGTGCGAGTGGCCAAACGACCATAAGGATTTTTACGCGTTTTAAACTCTTCTACGTGGAAGCCACCAGCGTTTGACGAGAGTTTGAACAAAGGGAGTTGCTTCACCTCACGATAGGTAATATAAGAAACGCGCTTCTTGTAAAGTGGCCAGTGGTGACTCTGCTTCTCTCGTCCCTCTTGCATAAGTTTTCTAAACTCCACAGGGTCAACGTCAGGCAGTATCTTATGTATGCCCATACAGATGGAGTCCATCTTAACGTTGAGCAAACTATCGCGCTTATGCTGTTCTTTATCACGTCGTTTGGGGTCCTTCTCCCACGACATAAAGTCCATAAAGAGCTTATATTCGGGCAATGATGCAGCTAACACCTCACCATTGTCTGCAAGTATATTGCCACGCGTGGGCTGCACCTCTTCATTCTCTTTGACAAAACGATCATTCACCGCCATCCAGAAGTCCTTCTGTGCGGTCATGATGTATGCGGCCTTAACCAAAACAGCAAAGCCAAATAAAAAGAGAAGAGATGCCACCGCGGCATATCGTTTTATTACATCTTTAGCAGGAAAGTTCACTTTTAATCAAAGCGTTAAGGGTTATATAGGTAAGTAGGTGTTCAAAATTAGTTGATATGAATTGGTGCAGTATTTCGTTCAGAAACATAGGTTGAAGAGGGAGCGTAGCGGGCTACGTGACCGATGAAACCTATGTTTCTGGGCGAAAGAATGCGCCAAGGCATATCGGCTAATTCTGAACATGATTATATAAACTAATTTTGAATACCTACTTATTTCTTACTCTTCGTCATCAACTTTTAAGTTGAACGAAGGGGTGTTGGGCGTCTGCAACGTTGTGTCAGTCAGTGCGTCTTCAATATAACTGCGGCGCGTTTTCTCTTTTAACTGACTAGAACGGGTTAGAGCTTTATAACGACGATCGAGCAAGGTATCAGTCAACATTTTAGTCTGTATCATCTCTTGTTGGCAAGAGTAGCGGTTACTTACGTAAATGATAAGCATACCAACCACCATTACGATAAACCAGAACTGACGTCTAAACCATCGCCCCCCCAACATGTCGCCACCCAAAATCGACGACAGCGTGATTTTGGTATGACTTCCTTCCATGCCCACGGGATTGTCTTCATCAGCCGTGAGTTCGCGCAATGCCTTTAAAGCTTTCTTCTTATCACGTTCTATCTCAACCTTCTCGGCCTCAGCCTTTGCTTCTTCGCTCTCGTTAGTAGAAGAGGTCGGTTGCTCAAGTATTTCATCTGACATGTGTCGTGTTTTTTATGGATGAATGTTCATATTTCAGCTTGGGAATTATAAAGTTATAAAGTCATTACATTGATAATCAACCCAATTAACTTTATCATCTTATAACCTTAAACGTAGAACTAACTATCTTTTAGGAATGGCCATATATAATAACCATTCATTACTATAATTTTTCAGCAATGCGCAACTTAGCAGAGCGACTGCGCGGGTTTTCCTCTTGCTCTTGTGCTGAAGGTAAGATCACTTTATTATTAATGGCGCGCCACGGTGTAAGTCGGCGACCATAGAAGTCTTGCTCCACCTTACCATCAATGCGACCCGCACGTATAAAGTTCTTTACCATGCGGTCTTCCAAAGAATGATAGGTCAGCACGCTAAGCCTTCCTCCAGGACGTAGCACTTGCAAAGCTGCCTCTAACATCTCTTGCAGTGCGTCCATTTCATGATTTACCTCTATACGCAAAGCCTGAAACACTCGGGCTAAATCCTTTTTTTCACGTTCGCGAGGCATCAATGGTTTTACTACCTGGAGTAGGTCGTCAATCGTATTGATCGCACTTTGGTTACGCGCCTTTACCAAGGCCGAGGCTATGCGCCGACTGTTCTTCATTTCACCATACAGATAGAAGACGTTGGCCAATTGTTCTTCATCATATTTATTGACAATATCGGCCGCTGTCGTACCCGCACGCTCGTTCATACGCATATCGAGTGGAGCATCAAAGCGGAAGGAGAACCCTCGCTCTTCGGCATCAAAGTGATGACTCGAAACGCCCAAGTCGGCCAATATACCATCTACATGTGCTATGCCATAATAGCGCATCCAATTTTTCAGATAACGAAAGTTGCTACGCACAAAGGTAAAGCGACCGTCGCCTTTGGGTACGTTTTGCTCTGCATCAGCATCTTGATCAAAGCTATAGAGATGGGCCGTCTCGTCGAGCCGACGCAGTATTTCGCGGCTATGTCCGCCTCCGCCGAAGGTAACATCTACGTAGATGCCGCCCGGCTGTATGTTGAGTCCGTCAACAGTTTCGGTTAGAAGAACAGGTACGTGATACACAGTTAGGGGATTAGAAGGTTATTGGCTTATCTGATTAGGGGTTGATGTCATAAGTTCGGCCAATGACTGACCATAGGCATCAGCGTCCAGGAATTGTTGTTCCATTTGGCTTTTACTCCATACTTCTATGCGGTCGTCTACACCAATGAAACACACTTCGCGGTTGGTAATGCCTAATGCTTCGATTACTTGTCGTTGCAAAATGAAACGTCCACTGCTATCGAGGCTTATCACTTCGACATTGGCCATAAACTGTCTGAACACCATGGCTTGGCGTGGGTCCCAACGATTTAATCGTGCGCGTAAAGCATCTACCTCCGCATTCCAAACGCTATAGGGATAGATTACAAGACAAGGCTGATAGGCATCACGTTTCAGCACAAGTTGTTGGTCCGACCCCGCAAGTTGCTTGCGAAAGTCGGACGGCAAAAAAACTCGACCTTTTACGTCAAGTTTAGCGTCTATCGTGCCTACAAACCTCATCTTCTTTTCTTAGAATTTCCAAAAGTACGGATTTTTCACCACTTTTCCCCACTTTTCTTCAAACTATTTTAAAATATTCTTAATAAGGTAAGAACGCACTATGCTTAACATATTGATTTTCAATAATAATCATAATCACTCGTTTTAAGAAAAGTTGGTGGGGAGGAAAAACTGTAAACAGCAATTTATCTGCCTAATTGGGGGGACGCGTCCTAACCTGGGGGCGACGCGTCCCCGCGTCGGCATTGCCAACTTGGGGCTCGATGCC
>UQHJ01000026.1 GCA_900540885.1 uncultured Prevotella sp. | reverse complement strand
CGCCTTTTCAAAGAAGCAGAGATAGCCCAATTTACCAAAGCTGAGTTACGAGAATACGAAGATAGCCTAAAGGCTTATCGTGATATAAAAAACTCATTAGATACAGCCAAAGAGGAAGGTCGTGCGGAAGGACGTGCCGAGGGGCGTGCAGAAGGTCGTGCAGAAGGACGTGCAGAGGGACGTGCAGAAGGACGTGCAGAAGTAGCAAAAAAAATGTTATCAATGGGTATGTCCCCCAATGATATAGCCGAAGCTACAGGACTCGCGCTTGACGAGATATCAGCATTGTAAGTGCAAGCAGTCAAAAAAGGGCTTGTTATTAAACGATAAGTGCAGCTAATTCATAAGTCAATAAGAAATTTGTGGCTCTGTGATAAATCGTGTGGGTAAATCTGCCTAATTGGGGGGCGGGTTTGTAACCCGCGGCAGCAGCATACTTTGAACATCTACTTATAGTCGCTTAGCGCGAGAACATACATAACATACTGATTTACATACTACTCAATTTGTGCCAAGGCACAAATTGATACATACTGGCTACGCCCTTGCGCTTCAGCGCACTAATGGCTTGCATAAACGATAATTAGAAGCATTCTCAATATATCACATTGTCGCTGAAGCGCAAGGGCGTAGCCTGTATGTTTCAATTTGTGCCTTGGCACAAATTGAGTATAGTATGTAAATAAAGTATGTAAAATTGTATGTTATGTATGTTCTCGCGCTAAGCGACTATAAGTAGATGTTCAAAGCTTGCTGCTGCCGCGGGTTACAAACCCGCCCCCCAATTAGGCAGACAAGTTGCTGTTTACATTTCGCCCACTGACCTTAATGTCTCCCTTAAAAAAGTCTGTAACTCAGTTAAAATTATTAACTTTGCAGTCAGAATTAATTAAAACTAACAACTTAACTGTATTAATGAGTCATTCAGCCTTTGCGCCGCGCTTAGTTAGCGAACTGCGGCATTACAACAAAGAGAAGTTTGCTGCCGACCTTATGGCCGGCTTAATTGTAGGCATTGTAGCCCTCCCATTGGCTATCGCCTTTGGTATAGCTTCGGGCGTTACTCCCTCACAAGGTATCTTAACCGCCATCATTGGTGGTTTTATTGTTTCTGCATTGGGTGGTAGCCGCGTACAAATTGGTGGCCCCACGGGTGCTTTCATCGTTATCATCTATGGTATTGTCAGCAATCCACAATTAGGCCTTTCAGGACTAATGTTAGCCACGATGTTGGCTGGTATCTTCCTAATTGTGTTGGGCGTGTGTCGTTTGGGCACTATTATAAAATTTATCCCCTATCCCATTGTAGTAGGTTTTACGAGTGGTATTGCCGTTACAATCTTTACCACACAGATAAAGGACCTTTTCGGACTGACCATTGAAGGCAAACTTCCTGGTGACTTCTTGTCAAAATGGGTCGTTTACTTTCAACATTTCAGTACAGTAGATTGGATTACCACCGCCGTAGGTTTGGTAAGCATACTTTTGATAACGCTTACCCCCAAAGTATCGAAGAAGGTACCAGGATCATTGGTAGCTATCATCGTAATGACTATCGGCGTTTACTTCTTGAATGCAAATACAAGCTTTCACGTAACCACCATTGGCGACCAATTTGGTGAAATCAAAGCCTCTATCCCCGAACTTCAAGTGCCCAGCCTCAGTTGGGAAAACGTGAAGAGCCTCTTCCCCACGGCTATGGTTATAGCCGTATTAGGAGCAATAGAATCACTGCTCTCTGCTACAGTAGCAGACGGTGTGTGTGGCGATCATCACAACTCTAATCAAGAACTCATTGGTCAGGGCGTAGCCAACCTCTGCACGCCGCTCTTTGGCGGTATTCCCTGTACGGGTGCTATTGCACGTACAATGACCAATATCAATAATGGCGGTCGCACTCCCGTAGCTGGTATTATACATGCCGTCGTTCTGTTGATTATCTTCTTGGTTCTTATGCCTTTAGCAGCCTACATTCCCATGTCGTGCTTAGCTGGTGTATTGGTTATCGTATCTTACAACATGAGTGGTTGGCGCACCTTTATGCAGCTCATGAAGAACCCGAAGAGCGACGTGATCGTATTGCTCATCACTTTCTTCTTAACCGTCATCTTCGACCTTACCGTGGCCATTGAAGTGGGTTTGTTGATTGCTTGCTTGCTCTTTATGAAACGTATGGCAGAATCTACACAAATTAAGGTGATCGCTGACGCAATCGACCCTAACGACGAAACTGACGCTGAGGTACATGAAGAGCACCTTATCATTCCCAAGGGCGTTGAAGTATATGAAATCAATGGCCCTTACTTCTTTGGTATAGCCAACAAGTTTGAAGAACTAATGGCTACAATGGAGGATCACCCCAAGGTGCGCGTAATTCGTATGCGTCGTGTGCCGTTCATTGATTCTACAGGTATCCACAATCTTCAGAACTTGTGTGAAATGAGTCACCGCGAGGGCACTCACATCGTACTATCGGGTGTCACTCCTAACGTGTACAATGTACTCGAACACAATGGCTTCTGCCACTTATTGGGCAAGGACCATATCTGTCCGAACATCAATGTGGCTCTTGAGCGCGCTGCAGCAATTGTGAAGCGCCCTTAAATAAAAAGTGGCTCTGTAACGAATCGTGTGAGTGAACTGCACTTTGACGACCTAATTGGGGAGCGGGTTTGTAACCCGCGGCAGCAGTAAAATATTAGCAAGAGCGGGCTGAAAGTTTCATCAAACTTTCAGCCCGCCTTTACTTATATTTCGCTGTTGACGCGGGTTACAAACCCGCCCCCCAATTTTATAATCTTGATTAGAGCTAACACGCTCTACTTACTACTTTCTATTTTATTATAGCAATGACGACAAAGCGGTTCGTACTCGTCTTGTTCGCCTAATAATACGCGGTGATCGTCCTTTACGATGCGATGAGAAACGTGTGCCAAATTGCCACACTTCACGCAAATGGCATGTACCTTTGTCACGTCTTCTGCTATGGCCATGAGTTGTGGCATAGGGCCAAAGGGGACACCCTTAAAGTCCATGTCAAGCCCTGCTATGATTACGCGCTTACCATTGTTGGCCAATTCGTTACACACTTCTACTAAAGAGTCGTCAAAGAATTGCGCTTCATCAATGCCTACCACTTGCGCCTCACTGGCTAAGAGTAAAATGCTGCGAGCGGAATCAACGGGGGTTGAGGCAATCGAGTTAGCGTCATGCGACACTACGTCCTCTTCAGAGTAACGTGTGTCGATAGCTGGTTTGTAGATTTCTACGCGTTGGCGCGCAATGCGGGCACGCTTCAAACGGCGGATGAGTTCTTCGGTTTTACCCGAGAACATAGAACCGCAAATCACTTCAATGCGACCTTGCGATTGAGTGAGTATGTTATGTTCTTCTTGAAACACGGTAAAGATTGATGGATAAAAAGGAAAAAGGGGCAGAACGCACAAGTTGGTGTGTGTGTCGTTCTGCCCCTCTTTTATTGATGTTGTGTTCTGATTATTCAGTTTTCTGCTTGGAGGTTATGAGGCTATAACGTTACATCACATTGATAATCAAATAGACTAACTTTATAATCTCATACCCCTTAAACGCAAAACCGACTATTTTATTAAATTTCGGTCAAGTCGACAAAGTAGCCACGTTTCTTGCGGTCTTCGATCATTTGTTTGAGTTTACGTTGACGATCTTTTGCCAGCCAATGACGAGCGAACACATTAGGAACAGCTACACCTAAGGCGATGCACATAATCGTAATGGCTGAAGCCATACCAAACTTCATAGCGTTGGTAAGTTCGCCTACCACACCATTCATCTCGATGAGTCCTACCAAGGCACGATACATCAACACACCAGGAACCATTGGGATAACACTCGGAATAGAAAGTACGTGGTTGGGGGCATGTACCCAGTGTACAACCTTCACTGCAACCAAACTGACTAAGGCACTACCAGCCAACGAACCGATAGCAAGTCCCATGTCAAGACCTATATTATTATTTGATGGTCCGAGATTGACGAAGTTACGCGTACAAACAGCAATAATACCTCCTATGGCCACGACCCAAAGCAATCGGCGCGGAATGTTGAATATCATTGAGAAGCCCATAGCCGAAATGGCTGCCGCAATTGCATAACTTATATAAGTGTTGTGCGGAATCATCGGTATGGTATAGAACTGCGTTAGGTCGAAGTTGGACAACTTTAAGAAGAAGGCTATACCAAACGACATGGCCACAATCATCAAGAAGGTGTTGATAGCACGGGTCAAACCCACTTGTATGTAATTGTCAAGCATATCGTCTACGAAGTTAATCAAAGGCACACCTGGCACAATGAACAAGGCGCAAGCCAAAAGTGGGTGAAGCGGTGTGTCCGTCCATGACGAGGGCAAGTAAGTGGTAGCCCAAGCTATCACGGTACTGATAAAAGCAGCTACGGCTATGCCCATGTAGTTATTGAGTCCTTTGCGCAACATCAGTCCGCGAAGGTACATACCGATAGCAGCAGCAAATGAGGCATAAAAGAAGGCTGTCCAGTCACAACCGAACTGAATACAGAAGCCACCGCAAGCGAAACCCGTACCAATAGCCACCTGAACGGGCGTATAATTACGTGGACGACTGGCAATAGCTTCTAACTCTTCGGCATAGCGTTCAATGCTATAGTCCTCGCGAATGGCCTTCCACGAAAGCTTACTAATAAGCGAAATGGTGGTCATGTTGATGCCATGCTTGTCGCAGCGCTGAAACTTAGTGAACGAATGTTCATTATCGCTGAGGTTGACCATCAGCATATTGAACTGTACGTAGATGTGAAGGTGTTCTTCGGGCAGCCCTAAGAAAGCTGCAGTGCGCTTCATATTACGCATAATGCGGTTGGTATCAGCCGCACTTTCAACCAATAACTGGCCTGTGCGCAGCAGCAAGTCGAGCTTGTGACGAATTAACTGCTCGCGCGTAAGTTCAGTGTTGTTTGTCATTAAATTAAAATGGGAATTTTGTAATTTTATTTTTCGACTGCAAAATTACAAAAAAATGTAGAAATAGGGGCTACGTAACGAATTGTATGGATTGAGTTGTTTCGATGGCTAATGTATAATGGGGTTTAGGGGGAGAGGCTTTCAATTTTCGGGTCGATGTTAATTCGTTTCTTCTATTAGCACAGTACGCTTTTCTTGTTCTTTCAGTTTAAAATCAGTAAATTTGCGGCTATAAGTAGGCATTCAAAATTAGTTTATATAATCATGTTCAGCGTACTATGGCAGATACAGTACTTAATGACGAAAAATTTTATTACACCATTCGCGAAGTGGCACAGACCATTGGCGTAAGCGAAACCTTGCTGCGCTATTGGGAAAAGGAGTTTCCACAACAAATAGCCCCTAAGAAGGTGGCACGTGGTGTGCGCAAATATACCAAAGACGATATTGAAAAGATACGTACCGTCTACGACCTCGTAAAGGTGCGCGGCCTAAAATTGGCTGCGGCACGCGACGTGTTGAAACAAAATAGACAAGGCGTAGCACAACCTCTTGAAGCTATTCAACGCTTGCGCAAGGTGCGCGAAGAACTAATGGACATGAAGCGTGCTTTGGAGGCAATGTAATGGGTATGAAACAGAAAACGGTATATGTATGTTCGGAGTGTGGAATGGACTCTCCCAAGTGGGTGGGCCGGTGTCCCTCGTGTGGCGCGTGGAACACGATGAAAGAGATGACCATTCGCCCCGAAAGCAATAGCGTGAGTAATGAGCGTCGCAGCCGTCAGGCCCTAACGGGCATCGGACAACATGCTCCCGAGCCCGTCAGGCTATCAGAAGTGACAGCTGATGAAGAACCGCGCATTAGCACCACCGACTTCGAACTTGACCGCGTGTTAGGCGGCGGAATCGTGCCTGGCTCGATGACGCTCATTGGTGGTGAACCAGGTATTGGTAAGTCTACCCTCTTGCTGCAAACTATTTTGCACATGAAGAATCACCGCATACTCTACATAAGTGGTGAAGAGAGCGAACGACAAATCAAACTCCGTGCCGACCGCATTAGTAACGAAACGGGCGACGTACTGCTGCTCTGCGAAACGCGTTTAGAACAAATCTTCGCACAGATAAAGAACGTTAAGCCCGACCTCATTGTAGTGGACTCTATTCAGACGATGTCGGTCGAAAGCGTTGAGTCATCTCCTGGTACGATAACGCAGATACGTGAGTGCGCTGCCTCCTTACTGAAATATGCCAAAGAGAGTGGCGTACCCGTTATCTTAGTAGGCCATATCACCAAAGACGGCGTGATAGCGGGACCGAAGGTGCTTGAACACATCGTTGACACCGTACTACAATTTGAAGGAGACCGGCATTATATGTATCGCATACTGCGCAGCATTAAAAACCGTTTCGGCTCGACAGCCGAGTTGGGCATTTATGAGATGCGCAGCGATGGACTGCGCCCCGTCGACAATCCTTCAGAACTCTTAATGACACAAGACAGTTCTCTCAGTGGTGTGGCCATTGCGGCAGCCGTTGAGGGGGTACGTCCTTTCTTAATTGATACACAGGCTTTAGTGTCTACCGCTGCTTACGGCACCCCGCAACGTTCGGCTACTGGCTTTGACCTGCGCCGTCTGAACATGCTCTTAGCCGTGCTTGAGAAGCGTGTCGGATTTAAGATAGGACAGAAGGACGTTTTCCTTAACATTGCTGGAGGCATTCGTGTGACAGACCCCGCTATTGACCTTTCTGTCATTGCCGCAGTCATTTCGAGCAATGTTGATACAGCTATCGACCGTGGCGTGTGCTTAGCTGGTGAGGTAGGATTGAGTGGTGAGATACGTCCTGTCACGCGTATCAACCAGCGTGTAGCCGAAGCTACGAAGTTGGGCTTTACGCGCATCATTCTGCCCGAAGGCAATATGAAGGGGTTGGACATGCAAAATACTGGCATAGAACTTGTGCCCGTGACGAAAGTGTCTGACGCGCTCAGCCAACTTTTTGGATAACGTCCCAAGGGTAGGCAGCGAAAGAAATGGTCAAAAAAAATAATACATCCCAAACAATGTATAGTCGAAATCAAAATAATCGAGGCCGCAGCAATGCTAATCAACAAGGCCCGTCTCGTCAAAATAATAAGCGCAACGACCACCGTTCGCGTTCACGCGATGCGGTAAGTTCGTATCAACATGCCGACTCTGGCAAGAAGAAGTTCACCCCACGTCAGCCGGGACAACGTCTTGAATCACGTCCTGAGCGTGAGGAAAGAATGAATGAATTAGAAACGCCCTCGAACCAATTCCGCTTAGACGAAACGGGCAAGCGGGTTAGTTTGCGCGTCACTCCCGACGTAGCCTACAACGAAGAACGACTGAAACGTGTCATTGCCGACGAGATGCGCATTGATGTGCGTACAATTAATGCCTTGCGCATTCGTAAACGCAGTATTGATGCACGCCAACGCACTATCTATGTCAACTTGACACTTGATACTTATATTAACGAAATGCCACCGCAGCTTGACTTTGAGCCTGTGCGTTATCAAGACGTGAGCCGTGCTCCCCGTGTGATTGTAGTAGGAGCTGGCCCTGGCGGATTGTTTGCAGCCCTTCGCTTGATAGAATTGGGCAAGCGTCCCGTAGTGTTAGAGCGCGGTAAGGACGTACATGAACGTCGCAAGGACATTGCACGCATTTCACGTGAACATAAGGTGGACGCTGAGAGCAACTATTCGTTTGGCGAAGGGGGAGCTGGTGCTTACTCTGACGGCAAACTCTATACGCGTTCGAAGAAGCGTGGCAACGTCGAAAAGATACTGCGTGTGTTCTGCCAGTTTGGTGCTTCGACCGACATATTAGTTGATGCGCACCCTCATATCGGAACCGACCGTTTGCCACGTATTATCGAAAACATGCGCAATCAAATCATTGCTTGTGGGGGCGAAGTGCATTTCAACACACGCGTTGACCGTCTCGTAGTTGAAAACAATGAGGTGCGCGGCGTAGAATGTAACACGGGGGAGAGCTTTCATGGCTCTGTCATCTTAGCTACAGGACACTCTGCGCGCGACGTTTATCGCCACCTTTATGCCTCAGGCATTGCCATTGAGCAAAAAGGCATTGCCGTGGGGGTACGTTTGGAACACCCATCACAATTGATTGATCAAATACAATACCACAATCGCGAGGGACGCGGCAAATATCTGCCTGCTGCAGAGTATAGCTATGTGACGCAAAGTGAGGGACGTGGCGTATATAGTTTCTGTATGTGTCCAGGCGGTATCGTTGTGCCCGCAGCCAGCGGTCCGCAGCAATTGGTAGTGAATGGCATGAGTCCGTCGTTGCGCAACTCGGCATGGAGCAATTCGGGCATGGTGGTCGAAACGCGCCCTGAGGATTTAGACGGTGAGTTAGCGCCCTTTATGACCGAAGCCATGGCTGATGGGACCTTTGCTGAAACGCATCAGGACATTAACGACCCTACCAATCCCTTGCGTATGATGTACTTTCAAGAGGCACTCGAAAAGGCTTGTTGGCAACAGGGCAACCGCAGTCAAACGGCTCCAGCGCAACGCATGGCTGACTTTGTAAACGGACGTTTGAGTTACGACTTGCCTCGTTCGAGCTATACGCCAGGACTCGTTTCATCTCCCCTACACTTCTGGATGCCGCGCTTTATTACCTCGCGTCTAATTGAAGGCTTTAACGCTTTTGGGCGTCGCAGTCGTGGCTTCTTAACAAACGAGGCGATCTTGATAGCAGCCGAAACGCGCACTTCTTCTCCCGTCCGCATATTGCGTGATAATGAAACGCTCTGCCACGTAACCGTTCGTGGCCTCTACCCTTGTGGTGAAGGTGCTGGCTACGCTGGGGGCATCGTGAGCGCAGCGATTGACGGCGAACGTTGTGCCGAAGCTGCGGCTAACGCATAACGTAATAAGTAGGTAAGCATCTTTGCATAGGCTCTATTTATGTTTTTCGCACACGATTTGTTATAGAGAATGCAAATTTTCACCCTTCAAGAAAAAAAGCTCTGCAACACACTTCTTGCGCGTTGCAGAGCTTTCATGTTAATGTTGTTATTTTCCTTTGCAGCAGCTCTTTTGAGCTTCTTTTTGCTGCTTGCAAGCCTTTTTGCAAGCTTTTTTCTTTTTCTTGCAGTCCTTCTTGTTTTTCTTGCAGTCCTTCTTGTCTTTCTTGCAGCATTCGGTCTTTTCCTTCTTGCAGCAGTCGCCCTTCTTTTCGGGGCATTGCGCACTAACTGAGAGTGCAAAGACGGCCGTAAGGGCCATCAACATAAACTTCTTCATGGGGTTCAATAGGTTTTTATTGGTTTGACATGTCTATTGTAATCGGTTACAAATATAGCGACAAAATTGAGAAATCAATCTTGTCGCTATAGCTATTTACGTTTTTAATAGGCTATTTAACCCTTTTATGCATTTTCGTTATTTTCCTGACGCAGCTTCTGGAGCAAATCCAAGGCTTTATTTTCCGCTGCTTCCATGATTTCACGTTCGCCTGGACCTTTGTCGTTAATGCCGACAAGGTGAAGTATGCCGTGAATGATGACGCGATGCAGTTCGTCGTCATAGGTTTTGTGAAACAATTCGGCATTGGTGCGCACTGTATCAAGGCTGATAAACAAGTCGCCACTCAGCATGTCGCCCTCGCAATAGTCGAAGGTGATAATATCAGTAAAATAATCGTGCTTTAAATACTGTCGATTAACTTCTAATATCTTGTCGTCATTACAAAAGACGTAGGCCACCTCGCCCACTCGCTTACCATACGAAGCGGCTACAGCACGTACCCACTTGGTGGTTTCGCGGTGCGATATTTCTGGCATCTTTACGTCTATAACGTTATAGGTTATCATTAGAAGAGTTTAATTAGTTTATGAGTTTAATTAGTTTAATGAGTTTAATGAGTTTAATGAGTTTATGAGTTTAATGAGATGAGGGAAGTATCAACGTTCTTATTAAACTCATTAAACTCATTAAACTTATTAAACTCATTAAACTTATTAAGCTCATTATTCAAATAGGCTACCTTCCCCACTACTTGACGGACCATACATACTGCGACCAAGGTGTTTGTAAGCCAATTCTGTTACTTCACGGCCTCGGGGAGTACGACGAATAAAACCTTCTTTGATCAAGAAAGGCTCGTACACCTCTTCAACCGTACCTGCATCTTCGCCAATGGCGGTAGCAATAGTGGTAATACCAACAGGGCCGCCCTTGAACTTGTCGATGATGGTGAGGAGGATTTTGTTGTCAATCTCGTCCAATCCGTACTTATCAATGTTGAGCGCTTCAAGGGCAAAGTTGGCGATTTCGGTGTCAATTCGTCCTGTCCCTTTTACTTGTGCAAAGTCGCGAACACGGCGCAACAAGGCATTGGCAATACGAGGCGTTCCGCGTGAGCGGCTGGCAATTTCGCTGGCAGCCTCAGCATCAATGGGCACTTTCAAAATATTAGCCGAACGCGTAATGATGCGTTGCAACGTCTCTGCGTCATAATACTCTAAGTGGAGATTGATACCAAAACGAGCACGCAAGGGGGCAGTGAGCAAACCGCTTCGGGTCGTTGCACCCACGAGAGTAAACGGACTTAGGTCAATCTGAATACTTCGCGCGGCTGGGCCTTTATCTATCATGATATCAATGCGATAGTCCTCCATAGCCGAATAGAGGTATTCCTCAACGACCGGTGATAAGCGGTGTATTTCGTCGATGAATAACACATCATTGGGTTCGAGACTAGTCAACAAACCTGCTAAATCGCCAGGTTTGTCGAGCACAGGACCAGAAGTGAGTTTAAACCCTACCCCCAATTCATTGGCTATAATATTCGAGAGCGTGGTTTTACCTAATCCTGGAGGACCATGTAGTAGGGTGTGGTCAAGCGGTTCGCCACGATATTTGGCAGCCTCAACGAATATGCGCAAATTATCTACCACTTTACGTTGTCCGCTAAAATCATCAAACTTTAGTGGGCGCAGTGCGTTTTCAAAGTCGCGTTCTGAAGCCGAGGGAGCTGATTGCTCCGCGCGTATGTCAAAAGTATCTTCGTTCATTCAACTTTTTGTTACTTCTTGTCTGACAATTGGAGTATCGTTATACGTCTTCAAAGTCAACGTATTCTCCTTCGTTTTTGTCAAATATCTTATTGCTTCGTTTTTGACGTGAGTTAGGATTGCTCTCATGATGCGCATTGCCCGATGTCGTGTGGTTATTAGGGTTCTCGCCAGCACTATATGGGTTTTGACGCTGCGAAGTGTTGGAACGACGCGCTGAGCCGCCAAAGAGCGTATTCAGAAAGTTATGCCCTGCTCTTATAAACGAGAAAGCAAAACTTAATAGGATAAATATAAAGCCAAAAATGAAGATGAAAAGGCGTCCAAGTAAGTGCATAATGTCTTTTTGTTGCGTAAAATGGGGTTAAATAATTGGTGAATGAGAGAACGTAAATCGTGCTCTCTTCACTTTTTAGGCAACAATCGTGCCAACACAACGCATGAAGTGCTTAATTATTTGTAATCGTGATATAGATTGTTGGCGATTGAGGTAAGCACATATAGCACAATTACGGCAGCAAATCCTTTCAATCCTAATATGGCAAGTAATAAGATGCTTGCTGCAATAAAGCCATAACGTAACTCGTTACCCTGCCAACCATACGACTTAAACTTTAGCGCAAACATCGGTATCTCTGCAATGAGCAACCAACTTGCCACTAACACTCCTACAATCAGTAAGACTGCATAAACTTCATTGGGCATTAACTCTGGATTGAACTGAAAGGAAGCGGCCAGCGATGTCCAAAAAAGAGCATTGGCAGGAGTGGGGAGTCCGATGAAAGTAGTCGTTTGGCGCTCATCTAAATTGAACTTTGCCAGGCGCAGGGCTGAAAAGGCCGCCATAATAAAGGCCGCATAGGGTAAAAGTTGTCCTAACAAAGGCTGGCCAAACAAGGGTGTTTCGTTACTCAATGAACTTATCATGGAGTACACAACGGCCGATGGGGCAAAACCAAAGGTGACGTCGTCGGCCAGCGAGTCTAACTCCTTACCAATAGGAGAAGAAACGTGTAGCAGTCGAGCTGCAAAACCGTCAAAAAAATCGAATATAGCACCTATCACTACAAATAGCAATGCTAACTGATAGTCGGACTGAAAGGCCCAATAGGTGGCAATGCAACCCGAAATGAGGTTGCAGCAAGTAAGCGTATTAGGAAAATGTTTTTTCATACGTGAGGTTATTCAATATTTTACATTGTGGGGCAGGCTTCCAGCCCATGCGTATTGTGCCGCATTTCATCTCAGGCTGGAAGCCTGCCCCTTGTTAGGACTTTATATGTTGCTTCCTATAAAATTGATTGACTATTTATTTCAACTTCGCTATCACCGTCTGATTGCCCACGGTGGCTTGTCCCATGTGTACAAGTACTTCAGTACCCAATGGTAAGTAGACATCTACACGTGAGCCAAACTTGATGAAGCCCATGTGTTCGTCGAAGTAGCACTCCTCGTCTTCACGAGCGTAGGTAACAATGCGGCGTGCAACGGCACCTGCAATTTGGCGTACCAACACTTCTTTGCCGTCAGGGGTCTCAATCACTATGGTCGAACGTTCATTTTCTGTACTTGCCTTAGGTAACCAGGCTTTATGAAAGTTGCCACTGTGATGAACTACCTTCTTGACAATACCTTCAACGGGGAACCAGTTGGCATGTACGTTGGTGATAGACATAAAGATAGAAATCATCAAGCGACGGTCGTGGAAGTATTCATTTTCGTCCACTTCTTCTATCACTACTACGCGGCCATCAGCTGCGGCCAACACGGTGTCTTCCTTCTCGCCATCGAAGAGACGAATGGGGCAACGGAAGAAGTTGACAGCCATACCATATAAAATAATGCATACGGCTGCATATAAGTAAAAGGGCCATAAAGTAACATCGCGCAATAGGTAGTAGAGTAAGCCTCCAATAAGGATAATGGCTACTAAACTATTGCGCAATATATCATTGCCCTCGCTATGTAGTCTTACGTTTTTTATTTTATGCTTTCTTGCCATGAATGATGCTTTATTGGAATAGTTTGAGAGTAGCGAGTAACACGTTTAATTGTTAAACGACACGCTTATCGTGGCAAAGATAATAAGAAAAACTTAAAGAATAGTGGTTTTCACTCTTTAATCCACTCCTTTGAGAGTACGCTCTCCAATTCTTCAGCTGAGAGTCGAAGGCGGAAGTTACCCTTTTCAGCAATGGAAATACCTCCCGTTTCTTCACTCACGACAACGGCTATGCAGTCACTCTTCTGCGAAATACCCAAAGCGGCGCGGTGGCGCAAACCGAGAGATTTGGGTATGTCGGTGTCGTGTGAAATAGGCAAAATGCAGCCTGCTGCTTTAATGCGTCCGTGTGATATAATCATGGCACCGTCGTGCAAAGGAGAGTTTTTGAAAAATATGTTTTCAATCAGTCGCTGCGTGATATTGGCGCTGATTTGGTCGCCCGTGGTGATGTATTCGTTCAGTCCGACATAGCGCTCAATGATAATAAGTGCTCCCACCTTCTGCTTGCCCATGTTCATGCAAGCCATGACAATGGGCATAATCTCTTCACGATGTACGCCTGCTTCTTTATCTTTATTCTTGCCACTGAAAAGGCGTGAGATAAAAGCCGTATTGTGACGCGCGCCAATGGTGCTGAAGAAGTGTCGGATTTCTTCTTGGAATAGAATAATCAGCGCTAACGAGCCTACATTGACCAACTTGTCAAGAATGGTGCCCAATAAGCGCATCTCAAATATTTGTGATACAAATATCCATACTACAATAAAAACAATAATACCGCCAAAGATGTTAGCCGAACTTGATTCTTTCATCAATCGGTAAATGTAGTAAAGCAGTATGGCTACCGAAAATATGTCGATAATGTCTTTTATTCCGAAACTGAACATGGGAGGGAGGGGGAATGTGCAAATGTGAGAAGATGCAAATGTACAAATATGGGAATGCAGTAACGTAGAAAATTATTAAAGCGGCGTTCTAATGAAGTCGTCTAAACTTTTATGAAGTTCAAAATTTGCCTTTATTTTTGAAGCGATTTTTGTATAAGATAGGCTGCACCTCAGCAAAAATCTCAAGCAAGCTTGGCTTTTTGCATTCGGTTTGCACTATCTTTGGCATTGAAGAGGGAGTGTAGCGAGCTACACGACCGATGAAAGGTCAAAAAGCGGTCAAAAAGAAAGGTAAAGATTGAATTTAGAAGAGATAAAAGTTTAAATATAATCTTCGTCAGAAAAGTTTAGACGACTTCAATAATTAGGTGTTCAGTTTTAAGGTTATGAGGCTATAAAGCTCCATCACGTTGACAATCAACGAAACTAACTTTTTAGCCTTATAACCCTCAAAACGTAAAGCAAAAACTTACCACTCCTTCATTTTCATAACGATGCGTTTGGCTTCAACGGCCTCTTTTACATCGTGAACGCGCAAGATGTGTGCTCCTTTCATTAAGGCTATGGTGTTAAGCACGGTGGTTCCGTTAAGCGATGTTTGGGGTGTACCGCCTAACAGTTTATATATCATCGACTTACGCGAGATGCCAACTAATAGGGGAAGATTGAATAAGTTGAAGTCGTCGAGGTGATGAAAGAGTTCGTAATTATGTTCGAGCGTTTTTCCAAAGCCAAAGCCAGGATCAACAATAATATCTTTGGCTCCCATTTGACACAAGCGGTCAATTCGTTCAGCGAAATAGAGCATTACCTCGCGGCGCAAATTGTCGTAGTGAGGGGCTTGTTGCATTGTATCGGGTGTGCCTTGCATGTGCATTAATATATAAGGTACACCCAATCGGGCCACGGTACGGAACATTTGGCGATCCATCATGCCTCCCGATATATCGTTGATGATGTCAGCGCCCTCTTCTTCAACACACATTCGTGCCACATCAGCGCGAAAGGTGTCAACCGAAATGGGTACTTCGGGGTAAAGGCGACGTACTACGCGTAGTCCACGGCGCAAGCGGTTCATCTCTTCTTCGGGCGAGACATCGTCTGCGCCTGAACGTGAAGAATAGCCGCCAATGTCAATCATGTCAGCCCCGTCGTCCATTAATTGTTGAACACGTGCAGCAATATGTTCTTCGTCGGACGTGCGACTTTCTGCATAAAAGGAGTCGGGCGTAACATTCAGTATGCCCATTATTTTAGGTTCGCACAGTGAATATAACTTACCACGCAAATTAAGTGTATGCATCATGGTGTTCTAATTTTAGGGCAAACTTACAAATTTCTTTTGATTGATTGTACGATAAAAAAGACTTTCGTACCTTTGTGCTACTTAATTGTAATAAAGAAATGAGTATAGCAGAATTATACGAATTGTTTTTGCAACACCCCGTTGTAACGACCGATACACGTAATTGCCCTGAGGGGTCCATGTTTTTTGCCCTTCGAGGCGAAACTTTTAATGGCAATGCTTTTGCTTTGCAAGCTTTGCAGAGCGGTTGTGCCTATGCCGTGGTTGACGATACGACAGTGGTGGGCGATGAACGTTTGATACACGTTGACGATGTATTGACCACCTTGCAACAGTTGGCTACCTATCATCGTCATCAATTACAAACGCCAGTGTTGCAGATAACAGGTACCAATGGCAAAACAACAACCAAAGAACTAACCTCTGCCGTTTTGGCCGAGAAGTTCAACGTGCTCTATACGCAAGGTAATTTTAACAACCATATCGGTGTGCCCAAGACCTTATTGCGCTTGCGTAAAGAGCACGAAATCGCAGTAATCGAAACGGGCGCCAATCACCCAGGCGAGATAGCACAACTCTCAAAGATTGTAGATCCTAATTGCGGACTCATAACGAACGTTGGCCGTGCGCATCTTGAAGGTTTTGGCTCGTTTGAGGGGGTTATCCATACTAAAGGCGAGTTGTATGATTACCTGCGTACAAAGTCTGATAGTTTCATCTTCATTGATGGCGACAACCCATATTTAGGTCCCATTAGTAAAGGGCTTACGGCTTACACCTACGGCACCCCCGACAAGGGATATGGCATAGAAGGCGATGTAGTGGAATGCAATCCTTATCTTAAGTTCCGCTTTCGTGTAGCAGGTGAATCGTGGCATGAAGTGCAGACCCACTTAATTGGTGCTTACAACGTTACGAATGCTTTAGCCGCCATTGCGGTAGGTCATCACTTTGGCGTGACAGCTGAACAAGCAGCACACGCTATCGCTAACTACGTTCCGTCCAACAATCGCAGTGAAATGGTAAAGACGGCCCATAACCAATTAATTGTTGATGCCTATAATGCAAACCCAACGAGTATGAAGGCTGCGCTCGACAACTTTAATCGTATTCCTTCTGCCCACAAAATGTGTATCTTGGGCGAGATGCGTGAATTGGGATTCGCCTCGGCCGAAGAACATAAGAAGGTGGCAGAACAAGCACTCCAATTAGGCTGCGAAGAAGTTTGGCTCGTCGGAGAAGAGTTCCAACCTTATGCTGAAGGAGCACGTTGGTTCCCAGACGTGGAGGCTGTTAAGACGGCAATCACAGGTGGCAACCAACCTGTCGACCGCTTGATATTAATAAAGGGGTCGAACGGAACCAAACTTTTCCAATTGCCAGCTTTATTGTAGTTTTTTATTGACAAATTGACAAGTTCATGGGTTAGTTTGTTTAACTGCTTGTGTTCAATAAGGTTAAGTTACCATTCCATTCACTTGTCAACTTGCTAACCAATAAGAAAGAAACATGGATTTTATCAAACGACTTTTGTTTGCCATTAAGTCGGCATTCACTTCAACAATAGTAGGCGTATGTTCATCGCTTGTGAGTGTGTTTTATTTCGTGGTTGCCTTCGATCTCTTTTGGCGTGGCAACACCGATTGGACCACTCCTTTGCGCACCATTATCTTTCATACGCCATTAATTATTGAGGTAGTTGTTATCGTGCTTGTTTTTGTTCACAACTTTACGAAGAAGAAGATAGAACAACAAACCAATGCACTTAATGCAGCAAACGATACTGCAACCGAGCCTACAGAGACTTTAGCTATAGAAGATAGCAAAGAAACCGCAGAGGCCGCACAGGACTCTAAAGAAAAGCAGGTTGTGGAATAGCGATTAACGCATTAAATATTTATACTTCACACCCCATTTACGGCACTATTGTTCCATTTTACCCAAAATGGTAAGGACAAAAGCGCGGTAAATGGGGTTTTTGCGTATTTTTGTAACCGAAATAAATAGTATGTGAAACCCTATAATAGGAGCAGAACAGCTCTTACAGTAAACATAACGATGAATAAAAAGTTATTGTTAATACTCACTTTCTCTGGTTGTAGCCTATTGGCTTCGGCACAAACTGTGCTTTCGCTTGACAGTTGTCGTGCCCTGGCGCTGCGCAACAACAAAGAGTTGGCACAGAGCAGAGTGAAAATAGAGAAGACTGGATGGGATCGCAAGGCTGCCCATACCAACTACCTACCTAAAGTGTCGCTCACCGCAGGGTATATGCGTTCGGGCGATGAAATTTCTTTGCTCAGTTCTGACCAGAAAAGCGCCTTTAATAATATGGGTACCAATTTGGTCAATGGCTTTAACGGGCAGTACGCAGGACAGTTTAATACGATTTTGCAACAGGTCGTAACGAAATATCCCGACCTCGCCCCCTTAGTGCAAGACTTTTCGCAGAAGTTGCCTCAACTGCAAGGTGCCTTGGCACAAGCAGGTAATCAGTTTGGTCATGGCATAACCGATGCGCTACGCACCGATACACGTAATATGACAGCTGGCGTAATACTACTCACGCAACCTCTCTATATGGGCGGAAAGATAAAAGCTTACGAGAATATTACAAAGTATCAAGAACTCTTGGCCAAAGACCAACTTCGTGCAGACGAACTCCAAGTACTGCTTGATGTAGATAAAGCCTATTGGCAAGTCGTCTCGTTAGCCAATAAACGCAAGTTGGCAGTAAGCTATCGCGATATGTTGGCCCACCTCGACTCTGATGTTGTGAAGATGATCAACGAAGGTGTTGCTACCAAAAGCAATGAACTTTCGGTAAGCGTTAAACTCAATGAGGCTGAAATGACGCTTATGAAGGTGGACGATGGATTGACACTTTCACGAATGCTACTTTGTCAACTTTGTGGCTTGCCTCTTGAAAGTGCGCCAACGTTGGTGGACGAAGAGAATGCCGACTTACCCACTGTGGCTGAAAACGTTATACCTGATGTGCAAACGGCTTACGCTAATCGTGCCGAGATAGCCCAACTCACTACAGCACAAAATATCTATGCAGAGAAGGCCAAAGTAGAGCGGGCTGCCGTATTGCCTCAGTTGGCACTGACGGGTGGGTATATGATTTCCAACCCTAACGTGTTTAATAGTTTTGAAAAGAAGTTTCGTGGTACTTGGGCCGTTGGGGTTATGCTAAAGGTACCTGTCTGGAATTGGGGCGAAACGAAGTATAAAGTACGTGCCGCACGTGCCGAGGCTTCAATGGCAGCACTCAAAACCGATGAGGCGAAAGAGAAAATTGAGTTACAAGTCAACCAAGAGGCCTTTCGCGTAAACGAAGCCAATCGAAAACTCACGCTTAGTCTTAAAAACTTAGATAAGGCCGAAGAGAACCTTCGCACCGCACAAGTAGGTTTTAAAGAAGGCGTAACGACCACTTCCGACCTACTCGCAGCCCAAACCGCTTGGTTGCAAGCACATAGTGACAAGATTGACGCACAAATTGACATTAAGCTCAGTCGTGCCGCTTATAACAAGGCGTTGGGACGGTAGTGAATATGCAAATGCATGGTTAATGGGAAAATGTGCAAATGTGCAAATAGTCGCCTTTTGTGGCAGAGTTTTCTCATTAAACTCATTAAAACTCAACTCATTAAACTTATTAAACTCTTTAAACTCATAAACATCTCTCTTCCATGCGACAGAAAGCAAACTTTATTCCTGCTATCTTGATTATGGCGGGCATTATCATATTAGTAATTATAGGTAGTCTGTATGCCTTTAACAATGAACCCGACACCATTCAAGGACAGGCCGATGTGACAGAATATCGCGTTTCGAGCAAAGTGCCAGGACGCGTACTCAAGTATATGGTCAAAGAAGGTGACTACGTACATGCGGGTGATACTTTGGCTATATTGGAAGCACCCGAAGTGAATGCGAAACTTGCCCAAGCACAAGCTGCTGAGGACGCTGCAGCAGCTCAAAATCGTAAGGCTGAAAAGGGGGCTCGCCAAGAGCAAATAGCTGGTGCCTACGAAATGTGGCAAAAGGCTAAGGCGGGTGTCGACATAGCCGAAAAGTCTTACGCTCGCGTGAAGCGCCTTTATGATCAAGGCGTTATGACGGCTCAAAAATTAGACGAAGTGACGGCACAACGCAATGCCGCCATTGCCACAGAACGTGCTGCCAAGTCACAATACGACATGGCGAAGAATGGAGCAGAACGTGAAGACAAAGAGGCCGCTGCCGCTTTGGTCAATCGTGCCAAGGGTGCTGTAAGCGAGGTAAACTCTTATATCAAAGAGACCGTCTTAGTGGCTTCGGCTGACGGCGAAGTGACCGACATTTTCCCTCAAATCGGTGAGTTAGTAGGTACAGGCGCACCGATTATGAACATCGCCTTGATGAACGATATGTGGGTCACTTTCAGCATTCGCGAAGACCATTTGGCTAACTTCAAGATGAATCAAACCTTCAAGGCTACCATTCCTGCTTTAAATAATAAGGAGGTAACGCTCAAGGTGTATTATATGAAAGACCTCGGTTCGTATGCCGCATGGAAGGCTACAAAGACGACTGGTCAATTCGATATGAAGACATTTGAAGTAAAAGCCTCACCCGTACAGAAAGTAGAAGGCTTACGTCCTGGCATGAGTGTAATTCTTGCCCCTAAAACCAAATAAATACGTTCTGTAAAAGTAGGTGTTCGAATTTAGTTTATATCAAAAGAGAACTATGGGATGCAGCTTGAACCAAGGAACAAGATGCGCTGGGGAGAGGACTTTTGATATAAGCTAATTGGGAACATCTAAATATAAACTAATTTTGAAGACCTACTTATTATGAATGGTGGAATATTGAGTAGAGAGTGGAAACGCATTGCTGCACACCCCATCTACCTATTTTGTATGGTGTTGGCTCCGCTCTTCTGCTACTACTTCTTCACTTCGCTGATGCGACAGGGCTTGCCGGAGAGTTTGCCTATGGGACTGGTAGATGAAGACCATACCACCACTACGCGCAACTTGGCACGCAACTTAGATGCCTTTCAGATGAGCGACATCACGCATGAATATCCTAACGTGACCGAAGCGCGCCGTGCCGTACAGAAAGGCGACATCTATGGTTTCTACCTCATACCGCATGGCACAACCAAACAAGCACAGTTGCAACGCGTTCCTATGGTATCATTCTATACCAACTACTCTTACCTCGTAGCCGGATCGTTGCTGTATCGTGATATGCGTATGATGTCGGAGTTGGCCTCTGGAGCAGCTTCGCGCACGGTACTTTATGCCAAAGGGGCTACCGAAGGACAGGCGATGGCTTACTTACAACCTATTGTAATTGATATGCATGCCGTGGGCAATCCTTGGCTGAACTATAACATTTACTTGTCGAATATTATCATACCGGGTATGTTAGGCATCTTCATCTTTATGGTGACGGTGTATAGTTTAGGCTCAGAGTTGAAGTTCGACACGGCCGATGAACTCATGGCTTCGTCCAATGACTCTATCATTGTAGCGCTCACTACAAAGCTCTTGCCCCATACCATAGTCTTTCTATTAATGGGTACGTTGTACGTATTGCTGCTTTATGGCTATTTACACTTCCCCTGCAACTGCGGCATACCGCGTATGTGGTGCGTCATGGCACTATTCGTCTTGGCCTGCCAAGGATTAGGCGTGTTTATGTTTACCATGTTGCCCACCTTGCGTATGGGACTATCGTTTGCTTCCCTTTGGGGCGTTATCTCGTTCAGCATATCAGGCATGTCGTTCCCCGTAATGGCCATGCACCCCATATTGCAAGGTCTGTCATACCTCTTCCCCTTGCGCCATTACTATCTGTTGTATGTCAATAGTGCGCTTGACGGTTACATTTTAGCCAATGCTTGGCCCTTCGTGTTAGGCATGATAGGCTTTATGGTGTTGCCCATTCCCTTCTTAGGCCGATTGAAGAAGGTAATGAAAACGTATGCTTATGAACCATAGAAAATGTGCAAATGTGAGAATGTGCAAATGGTAGCCTTTGTTTGCGCAGTTGTTCTTTAAAAATAGCAAGAAAAAGTAACAATTCGCACATTCTCACATTTGCACATTTCTGGCACATTCACACATTAAATAACTCGTACTATGTTCAACTTCCAACAGTCACTTTCCGACTTTAACTACATATTCCGTGAAGAGTTGAAGACGATACTCCGCGATAAGGGCGTTATCATCTTCTTCTTTCTCGTGCCTTTAGGTTATCCCCTGCTCTACACGTTTATTTACACCAACGAGGTGGTGCGCGAAGTGCCTATTGCTGTGGTCGACAATTGTCGATCAACACAAAGCCGTGCGTATTTGCGTCATCTTGATGCCTCGCCCGATGTAAAGATAGTCTCTTATTGTGCCAATATGAGTGAGGCCAAAAGTCTGATAAAGCACCGTGATGCTTATGGTGCCGTCAATATTCCGCGCGACTTTACTGACCGACTCAACAAAGGCGAGCAGGTGTATGTAAGTGCTTTTGCCGACATGAGCGGCATGCTCTATTATAAGAGTGTACTCACGGCCAATACCAATGTCAGTTTGGCCATGAATGCCGATATCAAGGTAAAACGCGCGGGGGGTACGACGGCACAGCAAGACCTCGTAGCCGAACACCCCATACAGTATGAAGAAGTGTCGCTCTATAATCCACAAAACGGATTTGCCACCTTCCTCATTCCTGCCGTCTTGATGCTTATCATTCAGCAAACCCTCTTATTGGGCATAGGCATGGCAGCAGGTACAGCACGCGAACACAATGCTTTTCGCAATCTTGTACCCGTTGAGCGCCACAATCGCGGACTGTTGCGTATCGTGTTTGGCAAAGGTTTCGCTTATTTATTGGTGTACATTCCCCTTAGCGTATATGTGTTAGCCATTGTGCCTCACCTTTTCCGACTAAATCAGATAGGCAATCCTTGGGACATACTCCTATTCATTATACCTTACTTGATAGCCTGCATCTTATTCAGTATGATGGTGAGTGCCTTTGTGCGTCATCGCGAGATGTGTATCATGTTAATCGTCTTCACATCTGTTCCCCTGCTTTTCATCTCTGGCCTTTCGTGGCCAGGCAGTGCTATACCCGCAGGGTGGAAGGCAGTGAGCTACATCTTCCCTTCCACGTTTGGCATTAATGGTTTCGTAGCCATCAACAATATGGGAGCCGATTTAGGCGATGTAAAGCACGATTGGTACATGCTTTGGGTGCAAGCTTTTATCTATTTGATAGCCACTTGTGGTGTATACAAGGCCAGCATTATACGCGCTCGGCAGAAAACCATTAATATATGGCGCACGAAGGGGAAAGGGTAAATATCCATTTACTCAAGTTTCGGATTTAGCAAGGACGGGCTGAAAGCCCAATGGAGCACATAGCACTAAGTTTGCATTTTAGCGGCTCAGCTTCGCTTCGCCGCTTTCATCTGCAAACTTAGTGCTATGTGTTCCATTGGGCTTTCAGCCCGCCCTTGCTAAATTCGAAACTTGAATCCATTTATCCAACAGTGGCAATTTTTCTGCCTTTCATTTTGCATTGCGCTCGCCTTGCAGTATCTTTGAATAAGATACGCGGCGGCTCGGCAATACAAAATGAAAGTTTTCTGCCTTTCATTTTGCATTGCGCTCGCCTTGCAGTATCTTTGCATCTAAAATTAAGAATGTCATGACAGATAATACGACAAATCACAATAATCCGAATGAAGAGAGCATGGTAGTAAATGGTCGCCGACTCTCTATTGAGGAATATCTTGACCAAGACGAAAAGAAAGACTTGCTGCGATTGCTTACAGCTGGTTCTGTAGACGACGGTAAGTCAACCCTTATCGGCCGTTTGCTCTTCGACTCTAAGAAACTTTATGAAGACCAACTTTCTGCACTCGAACGCGACTCACAACGTGTGGGTAATGCGGGGGCAGGACAGATTGACTATGCCTTATTGTGCGATGGCTTAAAAGCTGAACGCGAACAGGGTATCACGATCGATGTGGCCTATCGTTACTTTTCTACCAATAAACGTAAGTTTATCATTGCCGACACTCCGGGACACGAACAGTATACACGCAATATGATTACGGGTGGATCAACAGCTAACCTCGCAATCATCTTGGTTGATGCACGTACGGGCGTGATTACGCAGACGCGCCGCCATACTTTCTTGTGCTCTCTGCTTGGCATTAAGCACTTGGTGTTGGCCGTTAATAAAATGGACCTCGTTGACTTCGACGAGAATGTTTATAATAAGATTGTGTCGGACTTTGAAGATTTTATCAAAACGTTCGACATTCCTGACGTGCGTTGCATTCCCCTTTCTGCCCTTCAGGGTGACAACGTAGTTGAACGCAGTGAGCGCACTCCTTGGTATAATGGTCCGGCTTTGCTTGAGTTCTTGGAAACAGTTCATATTGGCAATGACCATAATCTCAAGGATTTCCGTTACCCCGTGCAATACGTGTTACGCCCCGACCTCAACTTCCGCGGCTTCTGCGGAAAGATTGCAAGCGGTGTAGTGCGTAAAGGCGATGAGGTAATGGCTCTTCCTTCAGGCAAACGCAGCCACGTAAAGCGCATCGTGACTTACGACGGTGACTTAGACTACGCTTTCCCCCCTCAATGCGTAACGTTGCAATTAGAGGACGAAATAGACATCTCACGTGGCGAAATGTTGGTTCACCCTGATAACGTGCCAAACATAGGTCGTCACTTTGAGGCCATGTTGGTATGGATGGACGAACAACCGATGGACGTTAATAAGTCGTTCTATCTGAAACAAACGACTAATACGAGCCGATGCCGCATTGACCACTTTGCTTATAAAGTAGACATCAATACGCTCGATAAGAGTGAAGTAGATCACCTCGAACTCAACGAGATCGGCCGTGCCGTAATTGTAACTTCAAAGGAACTCTTCTTTGATGCTTATAAGGACAATAAGCCAACGGGGGCTTTCATCTTGATTGACCCTATTACCAACAACACGTCATGCGTGGGCATGATTTTGGGTCCTGTAGCTGAAGAAAAGCTTCACTCTGATGATGCATTACCCACGCTCGACTTGCCTAAGTTGGGCATTGCACCTGAGCATTATGAGGCCATCGATAAGGCCGTGAAAGAATTAAGCCGTCAAGGTATTGAAGTGCGTGTGCGCCGATAAAGGCATACGCTGCTAAATGGTGTGCGAATGTGTAAATCTCTCATTTTACGCATTCGCACAACTGCATTCTACCCATCCCATCTCCTAAAAACATCAAAATCAACTATATGAAAGCCCTAAAAGAACGTATTCTTCGTGACGGAAAATGCTTTGAAGGAGGCATTTTGAAAGTAGACAACTTTATTAATCATCAGATGGACCCTATCTTGATGAAATCTATGGCCGTAGAGTTTGTGCGCCGCTTTGCTAGTACTGACATCAACAAGATTATAACGGTTGAAGCCAGTGGCATAGCTCCTGCTATTATGGTGGGCTATTTACTCGAACTCCCTGTCGTTTTTGCTAAGAAGAAGACACCCAGTACGATGGAACGCATGTTGGCTACTAAAGTCTTTTCGTTCACCAAACAACGTTCATACGACGTATGTGTGAGCAGTGACTACTTGTGCAAAGGCGACAAGGTATTGTTCATCGATGACTTCTTGGCTAATGGTAATGCAGCTAAAGGCATCATCGACCTCATACAACAAGCTGGTGCAGAACTCAAGGGCATGGGCTTCTTGATAGAAAAAGCCTTCCAACATGGTGGAGACGAGTTGCGTAGCATGGGCATTCATGTAGAATCCTTGGCTATTATCGAAAGCCTTGACAACTGTGAAATCAAGATAAAAGAAGATGGGTACGACAGATAAGACTTCTCAGACTACACAAGCTAATAGTACTAAGCCCAATGGCCTCATATACGGCTTGAACGATCGCCCCCCCTTGCGCGAAACTCTCTTTGCCGCACTGCAACACTTGTTGGCTATCTTTGTAGCCATTATTACTCCCCCGCTCATTATCGCCAACGCCATACAATTAGATCAAGAGACGACAAGTTTCTTGGTTAGTATGTCGCTCATGGTGTCGGGTGTAGCAACGTTTATTCAGTGTCGTCGATTAGGTAAAATCGGTTGTGGCTTGTTGTGTATTCAAGGCACCAGTTTTTCGTTTATCGGTCCAATTATCACAGCCGGCCTTGCAGGTGGATTACCAGCCATATTTGGTGCTACGGTAGCAGGTTCAGTAGTTGAGATGTTTGTCAGCCGCATACTAAAATATGCACGTCGTATCATCACGCCTCTTGTCAGTGGCATCGTTGTTACGCTGATTGGAATGAGCCTTATCAAGGTGGGCATAATTTCTTGCGGTGGTGGCAACGCCTCCGCTCCCGACTTTGGTTCACTTCAAAACATAGGCATTGCCCTCATGGTGTTAGTGCTCATCATCATCTTTAATCGCAGCAGCAATCGCTTCTTGCGCATGGGGTCAATCGTTATCGGTTTGATAGTAGGTTATGCTGTATCATGGTGGTTGGGCATGGTTGACTTTAGCTCGATACAGAGCTATGCAGGAATTAATTATCCACAACCTTTTAAGTACGGACTTTCGTTTGATTTCTCATCTATATTAGGATTGGGCCTCGTTTACCTCATCACTTCAATTGAAGCGTATGGTGACATTACCGCCAATTCACTCATTTCGGAGGAACCTGTTGAAGGGGAAACGTTTATTCAACGCGCCGAAGGTGGTATCTTAGCTGACGGCTTTAACTCTATGATAGCTGGTCTGTTTTTCTCTTCATTTCCCAATAGCATCTTTGCGCAGAACAATGGAATGATACAGCTCACGGGAGTAGCAAGCCGCTATGTAGGCTATTTCATTGCAGCTTTGCTCATCATTTTAGGAGTGTTCCCTGCTATTGGTAATGTATTCTCTCTGATGCCTGCTCCCGTCTTGGGAGGTGCCACCTTGCTCATGTTTGGCACGGTGGCCGCAGCTGGTATACGTATCATTGCCTCACAAACAATCAATCGCAAGGCTACACTTGTAATGGCCATTAGCTTTGCTATGGGGCTAAGTGTGGAAATGGTGCCCGATATTTTGAAACAACTACCCGATAGTCTACAAAGCATCTTCTCTTCTGGCATCACTACAGGCGGACTTACCGCTATTATTACGAATATGGTGATACGGATTAAGGAATAGCGATCTCTTAAAGTTCGCTACTGCTAAGCGAGCTGGTTTCACTGCCAGCGAAACTTACGTATTAACTAAGAGCATGACGAGCCGTTCGAAGTGATTCGCACGGCTCGTATTTTTATTAAACTATTCATCTATCCATACTTTCAATGCCATTGAAGTTACATTTTAACGTAGGATAACTCATTTTTTTACGAAATAGTTTTGCAGTTTTTAGGCCAAGCCTTACCTTTGCCATAAATTAGAAAATAACACATAACAACAAAAATGCTTAAGAAATTATTGATGTTGGTGCTTTTCGTAGCACCCTTGAGCCTCTGCGCTCAAAAGTTCGCACACTTTGACTATGCTGCCATTATGCAGGCTATGCCCGAATACAAGACAGCACAAACTGAACTCGAAGGTATCTATAAGCAGTACCAGACCGAGATCGAAGGCATGCAAAAGGAACTCCAAACTAAGGCTGAAAAGTACCAAAAGGAGGATACCGATGCCACTCCCGCTAACATCAAAGAGCGTCATCAACAAGAGTTGCAAGACATGTACACCCGCTTACAACAAGCTCAGCAAGACAACACTGACAACTTCCAAAAGGAACAACAGAAGAAGATGCAGCCCATTATGCAAAAGGTAATGAACGCTGTTAATACTGTTGCTCAAGAAGGTGGCTACGTTTACATCGTTGACAAGACAGCTTCACAACAAGCTGGTATCGTTATCAACGAGACTCTCAGCACTGAAGTTACTTCAGCTATCATGAAGAAACTCGGCGTAACCCCCGCAGCCGCTTCAACTACTAAGAAGTAACATTCGTTGTCAAACGCGACACACATAAAGAATGGCACACTGGCTTCGTTGCCTGTGTGCCTTTTTTAATACACATCAATAATACACATTAGCACATTAACACATTAGCACATTAGCATATTAGCACATTTACACATTTGCACATTTGCACATTTGCACATTGAACAATGATTTCCCTTCACAACATACATAAGTCTTTCGGGCAATTGGAAGTGCTCAAAGGCATCGACCTCAACATTGAGCCACACGAGGTAGTGAGTATCGTGGGTCCAAGCGGTGCGGGCAAAACTACATTGCTCCAAATCATGGGCACCATCTGCCGCCCCGACACGGGTAGCATCGAGATAGCTGGACAAGACATTCTCAAGCTATCAAGCAACAAACTCTCACAGTTTCGCTGCGAACACTTAGGTTTCGTATTTCAGTTTCACCAACTATTACCCGAGTTTTCAGCACTTGAGAACGTGATGATACCCGGCATGATAGCCCGACACAGCAATAGCGAGAATAAAAAGCGTGCCCTTGAGTTGCTTGACTTCATGGGACTCGCCAACCGCGCAGAGCACAAGCCTGCTGAACTCTCAGGAGGTGAGAAACAACGCGTAGCTGTAGCACGCGCCTTGATGAATAAGCCTGATGTCATTTTGGCCGACGAGCCTTCTGGTAGCCTTGATACACACAACAAACAAGAATTGCACCAACTCTTCTTTAGACTACGCGATGAATTAGGACAGACCTTCGTCATCGTTACGCACGATGAAGAATTGGCCACACTGACCGACCGTACGATCCACCTACTCGACGGACGTGTCTACCAACCCGATAATAACAACCAAACTCCTTCTGCCGTATGATTAAACTTGGCGATTACAATACGCTACGCATTACCCGATTCTCTGACCATGGTGCCTACCTTGACGGAGGCGAGTTGGGCGAAATATTGATGCCTAAGAACTACGTAAAACGCAATATGCATCTTGGAACGGAGGTAAACGTATTCGTTTACCTTGACCAAAGCGAACGATTAGTGGGCACACTCGAAACGCCCTTGGCCCGCGTTGGCGACTTTGCTTTCTTAGAGGTGGCTTGGGTAAACGAGTATGGTGCATTCTTGAATTGGGGGCTGATGAAGGACCTCTTCGTTCCGTTCCGCGAACAGAAGTTGCCTATGCAACAAGGACGCAGCTACTTGGTACACATTCACATTGACGAAGAGACACAACGCATCGTGGCTTCTGCCAAAGTAGAACGCTACCTACAACCCGCCAACCGCAATGACTACCACCGCGGACAAGAGGTAGAGATTATTATCCAACAGAAGACCCCCTTAGGATTTAAAGTAATTGCAGATAATCGCTGTCCAGGACTCATCTATGATGACCAAATATTCGAGGACGAGCCACACGCAGGCGACGTGCTATCAGCTACGGTGGTGAACGTTCGCCCTGACGGAAAACTCGACCTTTCACTCCAACGCATTGGCAAGGGCCGCTTCCGCGACTTTGCTGACCAACTCTACGATGAACTTCAGCAAGAAGGGGGCTTTCTCCCCTACTCTGACCATTCCTCACCTGAAGAACTTCAAGAACGCTTCGGTGTTAGCAAGAAGACGTTCAAACGCGCCCTGGGTACTCTCTACAAAAACAGAGTGGTTATAATTACAGATAAAGGCATTCAATTGGTCAAAAAATCATAGAAATTCAACTTTCTAATAAAAAAACTTTGGAAACATTTGGTAATTGCAAAAAGTGTCACTAAATTTGCAACAGATTTAAGGAACGAACAATCGTTACTTAGTCAAATAAAAAGATAGTTTTTTCATCTCTATATAAGTTCTGTGAACCGAATTTGCGTTGTGAAACGCGAATTCGGTATTTTTTTGCCAAAGTGAAATATCATAACGATAATAATCCACACAATTTGTCTGCCTAATTGGGGGGCGGGTTTGTAACCCGCGGCAGCAGCAAGTTGTTTATAGTCGCTTAGCGCGAGAACATACATAACATACAATTTAACATACTTATTTTTTACATACTACTCAATTTGTGCCAAGGCACAAATTGAAACATACTGGCTACGCCCTTGCGTTTCAGCGACAATGTGATATATTGAGAATGCTTTTAATTATCAATCGTTTATGCAAGCCATTAGTGCGCTGAAGCGCAAGGGCGTAGCCAGTTTGTATCAATTTGTGCCTTGGCACAAATTGAGTATAGTATGTAAATAAGTATGTAAAATTGTATGTTATGTATGTTCTCGCGCTAAGCGACTGACGTGTACTGAAATTGGTTGACAGTTTTAAATATTAAAACTAAAGTTGTTTACACTCTTGTACTCTTAGGCCTAAATAGGTTGTCAAAATGGCTTTTAATCCTATATAGGTTTACACTTTTCTTAGTATTCCTAAAACTGTTACCACTACTAAATCATATTCCTATATAGGTTTACATTATAGAAATATGATATACCTAAAATGGTTGACAATAAAAAATATACCAGTAGTAGACGTTTACAAACGCAAGAACAAAGGCAATGCAAGAGCATTGTTCGTTTCTTGGTATGATTGGAGAGGGCTCGAAGCCCTCTTCAATCATTGGAAGAACAAAGGCATTAGCCGTCGCACGTCCGTTTCTTGGTAGGGCAAAGATAATACTTTTCTTTGTTTATAGCATTGCAAATCCTAAATAAGTTTACACATATTTTCTTTTAATAGAAGTGGATTATCCGCTTTACCACTCATCATTTCGTATGGAGTTTTCATTCCTATTCCTTGATGAGGTCTTGCCTTATTGTACATCATAATAGCATTGTCTATAGAATTACGCGCATCATTAAACAATAGTTCGCCATTGTTAAACGGCCAATCATTCTTAACTGTATTATTAACTCGTTCTGCCAGAGCATTATGAAGAGGATCTCCTGTCTGAGTCATACTAATTCGTATGTCCTTTTTCTTGAGTACCTCCACGTACATAGCAGAAGTATATTGTACACCTCTGTCCGAGTGGTGAATACTTCTTGCAT
>UQHJ01000025.1 GCA_900540885.1 uncultured Prevotella sp. | reverse complement strand
AGATGCAAAAACTACACGTCTCGATCTCAAAGTACTTGCGACGCAAGGCATCGAGCCTTGACTAGCAAATGCCGACGCGGGGACGCGTCGCCCCCAGGTGAGGACGCGCCCCCAATTAGGCAGACAAATTGTAGTTTACAGAACTCTACAAAACGTTTCATAATGCCCTGAATAGGCACTCTTAGCTTACGTATATTTTACCTTTGCTATTTTTATGTTTCATGTTTCATCTTTTACACCCAACTCACTGATTATCAATACTTTCAAAAGCTGAAACATTACAATTCAATGTTTCATTTTTAGTTTCAATGTTTCATTTCAAAAACACTGAGGGAGAAAAACAAAAAGACAATGGGAGCGATCACAAAACACTGTGGGAGCGATTTCAAAACACTGTGGGAGCGTGAAATCGCTCCCACAGTGTTTTGAAAAATGAAACATGAAACTTAAAATGAAACATTGAAGTGTTATGTTTCATTTTTCTAAAGCATTGATACTCAACTTATTACAAAGAAAAATGAAACATGAAAGATAAAACAAAGGATTTAAAAAACGTATAGGGATTGTTGGAAGAGCTTGTCCAAACGCAACGATAAAAAAGGACTACCTATATATCACCCTTTAATAGAAGTCCCCTACCCTCTTTTACCTCCCGTAACAATCCAAACTGTGCGAGGGAAGAAACGTTGCAACAACAGATAAGCAATTACGCAGACTGCAATGGCAATAAACGGACACATCATAAAGGCAACTGATTGCACGAAAGCTGACTGATACGTTGCCCACTTTGCCAACACTGTGGTAAGCGGCAATAGGACGATATTGTGAGCCGCATAAATGAAGAAACTCGCCTTTGATAGTTTGTACTTCCTTGGCCAACGTTCACTTACAATGTAAGCAATGGCTATTGACGTGACTATAGCAGAGAACACATATACGTGATGCCAAACGAACGATTCCGGCCCCCGACCTAAAAGCAATCCAAAGGAAATGATGAAACTAACCAAACATATAGGCCAATAACGAGCTAACTTACCACCTACATCGTATTTATTCATACCACACCACGCTCCTAACATGAAAAACCACACACCAATCAACGTCATTCCTCCTACATTAGGCCACAACCCAGCATAATAAACAATCGCCACAATAGCCAACCCCAACCACTTTAAGTAACGCAATATAGCATATAAAAGGGGGGAACACAACACAATGACCATTAAGTCGCGTACAAACCATAAAGGTTCTTGCACAGGAGCGGTACTTGCCATCACATGCCACCCTAATATATTTGATCCTTCACCGCCTACTTGCGTACACCCCCAAAATAAATTAAACGACAACGGCAGGTGTAACAGCTGTCCTGCACTCACATCCTTCAAGGCATAAAGCGCAAAGGCTATCACATTCCAACAAATGTAAGGAATTAATAAAGTATAAAAACGACGATGCAACTTTTCTACATACCCTTTCCAACTGAACGTTTGCCGATTGATAAAAAAGAGATAACCCGAAATGGCAAAGAATAGAGGTACGGCAAAGGTGGGCAAGGTGCGCGATAAAATCGTTCCCAACCCATCTACGACTTGGCTGTTAATCCCGCGCCAAGCTGTGTTATACGAATGAATGAATACAACAAGCGCTGCCAACGGAAGACGCAACGCATTTATATATTTCAACATGACGGCAATGTGGCAATTTGATAATTTGCTAATTTGATAATGTGACAATTTGCTAATATACAGCACCCTTGACACTAAGAGCCACAAAGCTACAAAAAAATGCTTTTTACTCAAAATGTTTTGGCCTTTAGCGCGTCAAGTATTAACTTTGTATGTTATTGTATAAAAACGATAAAAGATAAATATGCGCTTTGACGATGTTATAGGACAAAATAAAGTGAAGCAACAGCTTCGACGAATGTTGGCCGATAACCGCATTCCACATGCCCTGCTCTTTGCAGGAAATGAGGGATGTGGTAAATTACCCATGGCCTTAGCTTTGGCCCAAAGGTTGCTTTGCCAACACCCTACGGCTGAAGGCGAAGCGTGTGGTACGTGCCAATCCTGCCGAATGGCTGAAAAGATAGCTCACCCCGACCTTCACTTCATCTTTCCTACTATCAAGCCCGCTGGACAAAGTTCGACTGTACTCAGCGACCAATTCTTACCCGAATGGCGCAAACAAATAGCACAGTCACCCTACTTTAGTCGACAAACGTGGCTCAAAGCCATGGGCGTAGAGAAGCAGCAGTCTATTATCAGCGTAGCCGAGGCTAACAACATCATTGCCAAACTCGCCAACGTGAGCAGTCAAGGTGGCTACCGAGTTATCATCATTTGGTTAGCCGAACAGATGAACGTTGAATGCGCCAATAAGCTACTCAAAATATTAGAAGAGCCTCCCGCACAGACAGTCTTTATTCTTACCAGCAATCACCCAGAGCGACTACTCACCACGATTCTCAGCCGCACACAACGTATTGACTTCGCACCACTCAGCGTTGACGACATCTCCGATGCCTTACAACGCCTTAATGGACTACAGCCCACTGATGCCATGACAATGGCACGTGCAGCAGCAGGAAGTTACATTTCTGCGCTTGAGCAAGTGACGATGAATGCTGACAACGCTCAGTTCTTCGATATTTTTGTGCTCTTCATGCGCTTGTGCTATATGCGCAAGATTAAAGACCTTTATGAATGGTCGCAACAACTAGCACTATGGGGACGTGAGAAGCAAAAGGCTTTCTTAGAATATGCCCAACACCTCATTCGTGAAAACTTTATCTATAACTTTCACAATCCAGAGCTCAATTACCAAAACCAACAAGAGAATAATTTCTCTGTCAACTTTGCACGTTACATCAACGAGCGAAACGTTATTGGTATCATGGACGAACTTTCCGCTGCTCAACGCGACGTAGAAGCCAATGTCAATGCAAATATGATATTCTTTGACTTCTCACTCAAGATGATTGTGCTACTAATAAAATAGCTTACACGCATGCTAAGTAGGTGTTCAAAATTTGTTGATATGCCTTGGCGCATTCTTTCGCCCAGAAACATAGGTTTCTGAACGAAATACTACACCAATTCATATCAACTAATTCAGAACATGGTTATATAAACTAATTTTGAATACCTACTTATCTATATAACATTCCATATATGAACGCTGACAACACAAATAATATTACCCCTAACCCTACCATTCTTCCCGTTGAGGAGTTGAACACAAGTCAAGGCGGTGACACCTGTAATACAGGCGAAGAATATGCCCAATCTTGCGTCTGCGATAACGACCCGTCGTGCGATTTCTGCCATTGGGGCGACAACCACCTACGAGGCTTTGCTGCCAAGGGATGCGGACGCAGCGACCACCAACTCAACTCCTATGACTACTTGGCCGACATTCCTGGCAACAATAAGGTAACTGACTTCGTTGAAGTACAATTTAAGAACACACGCAAAGGTTTTTACCGCAACGACAATCACCTTGACTTACAAAAGGGCGACATCGTAGCCGTTGAAGCACAACCTGGTCACGACATCGGTGTCATATCGCTTACTGGCAAGTTGGTGCTACTGCAAATGCAAAAGGCCAACCTCAAACCTGGATTTGAAATTAAACGCGTCTATCGCAAAGCACGCCCCACTGACCTTGAAAAGTACGAAGAGGCGAAAGCACGCGAACACGATACGATGATTCGCTCACGCCAAATCGCTAAGGATCTCGAATTGCAGATGAAAATTGGCGATGTGGAATACCAAGGTGACGGTAACAAGGCTATCTTCTATTATATTGCTGATGCGCGTGTCGACTTCAGAAAGCTCATCAAAGTGCTCGCCGAAGCCTTCAGAGTACGTATAGAAATGAAGCAAATCGGTGCGCGCCAAGAGGCTGGAAGAATTGGCGGCATTGGGCCTTGTGGTCGTGAACTTTGTTGCGCCACATGGATGAAGAACTTCAGTTCGGTCAGCACCGCTGCCGCGCGTTTTCAAGACATCACGCCCAACCCTCAAAAGTTGGCAGGACAGTGTGCAAAATTAAAGTGTTGCCTTAACTACGAAGTCGATACTTACATGGAAGCCGCTCGCAAGATTCCTGAGCGCAATGTAACGCTTGAGACCATCGACGGCACATACTACTGTTTCAAAGTCGACACCTTGGCTGGCCTCATCACCTACAGTACCGATCGACGTTTGGCCGCCAATCTCGTAACTATCACGGCCGACCGTGCACACGAGGTGATTGAAATGAATGCTGCAGGCGAAAAGCCTGAATCTCTTTTAGCCGAAGGGCCTATTAAACCTGTCCGACCCGTCGACCTCGCTGAACAAGATGACTTGACACGATTTGACAAAACGCGTTCTGCTAAGAAGGATCGTGGAAGCAATCGCCGCCGTGGCGGAGGTAATAATGGACGCACCGAACGTCCTAACCGTAATGAGCGAAGCGCCTCTAATAATGAACAACGCAACGAGCGAAACGAAAAGGGCGAGCGTAATGAACACACCAATCGTCGCGAACGTGACGACCGTCAACAACGCTATCGCCGTAATCGTCGCGAAGGCAACAATGGTGATAACAATCGACGTCATGGCGAAGGCCCACGCCCTCGAAATACGGAAACGAATACTTCAGCTAACAACAATTAAGAATGAAGCGTAAAGCTATCGTACAAATAGCAATGGCATTCCTATGTACATTGCTATTTGCATTTTCTTGTACTAACAAGCCTGTGGCTTTTGACTATTGCTCTACGGCTGTTGAAGGTTGGGAACCGGGTGACTCTCTAAAGTTTCATATTGATACGCTCCAACAATCTGGACAATATAAACTAAGTATCGGAGTGCGCACCTCTTCTTCCAATCCATATCCCTACCAAACTTTATGGCTTGTAGTGCGCCAACATTGGCACAACCCATCACAAGAGTTGATCGACACAATACACCTTCAACTTGCCAACGGACGAGGCGACCCGCAAGGTCATGGCGTAACGCTTTATCAATACGATTACCCTTGGCAAACGCTACAACTACAAGCTGGTCAATCAGCCGACATCAGCATTATACATATTATGCGCCGCGAAATGCTACCTGGCATCTCTAACGTGGGAATACAGTTAAATAAACTGTAATTTGTCTGCCTAATTGGGGGGGCGGGTTTGTAACCCGCGGCAGCAGCATGCTCTGAACATCTACTTATAGTCGCTTAGCGCTATAAGCAAATATTTACAACATGCTGCTGCCGCGGGTTACAAACCCGCCCCCCAATAGTTTATCGTTGACTCACGCCTTTAATGTGTTTAAATCGTCTCCAAGAGGATTGTTTGTAAGTATCAACAGCCATTTGAGGGACATAGATCGTTACCTCATTGAAGTGATTAGGAGCAAATACGCTATCAATTTTTGTAGGCCATATTTCATTACCAATGCTTGGTGGAACGGCTTGCTTAAAATGTAGGCTGCGTAAATTCGTACACCCCACGAAAGCACCCTTTAATATGGAGAAGAGATTAGCATTGATGTATAAGTCGCACAACCTTTCATCGTGCGCAAAGGCATTTTTACCTATTTCGCTCACATAATAGCGCAGACCTTCATATTCTACCGTATCGGGTATCAGCAACGTGCTCTCATTCGCTGCAGCCAACTTTACTGATGTAGTCAAACCGCCCCACGAGGTATAGGTCAAATTGGCGACACGAAATTTAGCTTGTATTTGATAGTGTGGGCGTCCTTCTTCCAACCGCATCTGATAATAAGCGTAACCACACCCTCCAATCACAAAGAAGAGCAACAAATAAATACATACCCACAGATTGCGCTTCATACGGTGAAGGTCAGCCTTCAAGAGTTCGACAGAAGCATAACGTTTCTTCTTTTCGGCTAAGCAACGATACTTTATTCGCTTATAAATGCCCCCTAACCGCAAAGTATCAATCAAGCGACCCAGACTATATATGTCGTTGCGGAAGTCGGTTACACTCTCAACGCGTTGTTCGGGCGAGATGTAGCCAATAGTACCCGCAGGCTGCTTGAGTTCTGAATAGAAGTCTGCATCAGCGAGACCAAAATCAATAAGTTTCACATGACAACCATTGCGCGTGATGATAATATTTTCGGGCTTTAAGTCGCGGTGTACCACTTGCTTGCTATGAACATCGCTCAAGGCCGCAATCAACTGTTGCAACACAGCCGTCCGACTACGCTTTGAAGGACAAGTGATTAGCCACTCGGTAAGCGTAACACCATCTATCCATTCGAGCACCAAGCACGTGCCGATACCCTCAACGTGCTCTACCCCTTCACAACGAACAACATAATCAGAGTCAAGTGCCGAAAGGATATCATATTCCTTCTCTTGCGAAAATTTATAGACACTGTTTTTACTTTTATCCTTTGGCAATGTCTTGAGTGTCCACCACTTTCCACCACGTTGGGCTCGATACAGAACGCTATTGTCTGAACGATAGATTTCTGTTATCTGACTGAACGCATCTGTCACATTGACTTGTTGGGACTGAAATATTTCTGATACTTGCTGCTCTTCTTCTTTCATCATCACGTAAATAAAGAGGCCATATAGGCTTCATCTAAGTAGGTGTTTGATTTTAGTTTATATCAAAATGCTCTATGGGGAACATCATAAACTAAGAAGTCGTCTAAACTTTTCTGTCGAAGATTGTATTTAAACTTTTATATCTTCTAAATTCAATCTTTACCTTTCTTTTTGACCGCTTTTTGACCTTTCATCGGTCGTGTAGCTCGCTACACTCCCTCTTCAAGGCCAAAAATCGCTTCAAAAATAAAGGCAAATCTTGAACTTCATAAAAGTTTAGACGACTTCTAATTTTGAAGACCTACTTATTTTATAATATTAGATTGTGTTTATCACTTATTCTTCATTCTTCATTCTTTATTCTTCATGAGGTCTTCACTACTCACGAGGCCATGCATAATGGCAAAGATAGTCAAAGCAGCCACACTTCGCGTACCCAACTTGTCGGTTAAATTGTTACGGTGGGTAATGACCGTGGCCAAGCTCACGCCCATACGCGCTGCAATCTCTTTATTAATCAACCCTTCGACTATTCCCTTGAGTACTTCACGTTCGCGAGGAGTGAGATGTGGCATTAAACTGACAGGGCGACATTCTTCTGTCGGCTGCGTCTGTGCCTTGCGCACCACTTCAGGAGGAGCGCCATGCGCCGTATGCGAACGCTGTGCTAAGGTGATAATAGAACGCACCAACTCTTGTTCCGTCTGAAAGACGTTCAACGTATGAAAGCCTTGTGGCAAATGACAGACTTCATCGCCATGTACAAGGGCTATCGTCTTGTGCTGCCGTTGTAAGAAATAGCTGGCTCCTACCAAGAGTTCTGCACCCGACACGAAATAATGGAAGTATTGATCAGCATCAGCGGCCTCAACCAAGTCTGCATAATGGGCAAAGAGGCGCACCTCCGCCCCAGGCATCATACGACGTATAACGTCTGACAGTCCTATTGCAGCTAAAGTATTCGGAACGACTATGGCTATAATGGGTTGCATATATCTGCTTTAATGTACTTCAAGTTTCTGACCAAAGTACGAGCGTAAGATTTCTTCGGCTCGCTTCTTTTGTTCTGGCGTATTCTCAGACACGTCTTTTAGTTGGTAGTCCCATCCCAAGGCCTCGTATTTATGTACGCCCAATGTGTGATAGGGCAAGAGTTGCACCTTCTCCAACCACACATAGTCCTTAAAGTGTTGACCTAAAGCATGGAGATCTTCTTCAAAGTCACTCACGCCAGGCACCAACACGTAGCGTAACCAAAAGAGGTGGTTGTTATCTTCAAACCACCGTGCGGTGCGAAGCGGCTGTTCATTGCTCCGCCCCGTAATGTGCTGATGACGCTCTGCATTAAATTCTTTTATATCAAGCATAACGAGGTCGGTCAATCCCCAAAGTTCCTCTACGTGTTTGTTCCATATAGCTCCGTTGGAGTCAACACAGATGTGAATGTGCTGTTCGCGCAACATTTTAAAAAGCGGAACAAGGGCTTCGGCTTGTACAGTGGGTTCACCTCCAGAAAAGGTTATACCCCCTCGGCGACCAAAGAATGGAGCAAACGATACGGCTTGTTTCACAATGTATTCGGGATCGGTCAATGTACTCTCCCCTACGGCATCTATTGTATCGGGATTGGCACAATACAGACAACGGAAAGGACAACCTTGCAGAAAGACTACATAACGCAGTCCCGGTCCGTCAAACGTACCCATCGACTCGTAACTATGTACACGGATTTGATGCATTATTATATAAGGTAAGTGTGGTTACAAACTGATTTGCTTTACGACTCTCTCTCATCATGAAACGAATGCTGCGAAAGTCATAAAACTAAAATGCTATATGCAAAGGTACTTGAAACTTACAAAAAAAACGTATCTTTGTCGCCAAATTCATACATAATATGGCAAAAGATACGGTTATTCTTACAGGCGACCGCCCTACGGGTCGTCTCCACATAGGCCACTATGTTGGCTCTTTAAAGCGCCGCGTTGAACTACAAAACGCAGGTGACTTTAAGAAAATGTTTGTATTCATCGCTGATGCACAGGCTTTAACTGACAACATTGACAACCCTGAGAAGGTGCGTCAGAACGTTATTGAAGTAGCACTCGACTACTTAGCCTGCGGCCTTGACCCCGAAAAGATTACCATCTTTATTCAAAGTCAGATACCCGAACTGTGTGAACTCTCGTTCTACTTCATGGACCTCGTGACGGTGAGCCGTTTGCAGCGCAACCCTACGGTTAAGACTGAGATAGGCATGCGTGGCTTTGAGTCAAGCATTCCCGTAGGCTTCTTTACCTACCCTATCAGCCAAGCTGCTGACATTACAGCCTTTAAGGCTACTACCGTACCGGCTGGTGAGGATCAAAAGCCAATGTTGGAACAAGCTACGGAGATTGTTCGCCGTTTCAACCACATCTATGGTGAAACGTTGGTTGAGCCCAACATTCTGCTGCCTCAGAATGCAGTCTGCTGCCGCCTTCCGGGCACGGACGGTAAGGCAAAGATGTCAAAGAGCCTTGGCAACTGTATCTACTTGGCCGAATCGGCTAAGGAGGTAGAGAAGAAAGTGAAGTCAATGTACACCGACCCCACTCACTTACGCGTAGAAGACCCTGGCCACATCGAGGGCAACACGGTGTTTACTTACCTTGACGCTTTCTGCAAGCCTGAACACTTTGGCCTTTACTGGCCTGACTATCAAAGCCTCGACGAAGTGAAAGAACACTATCAGCGTGGCGGATTGGGCGACATGAAGGTGAAGAAGTTCTTGAACAAAATTCTACAAGAGGAGTTAGAGCCAATTCGTCAGCGTCGTGCAGAATTTGAGAAAGACATTCCGGCCGTTTACGAAATGCTGCGCAAGGGCTGTGAAGAGGCACGTGCCGTAGCTGCAGAGACATTGAGCGAAGTGCGTCGCGCTATGAAGATTAACTACTTCGATGACGCTGAACTCATCGCCGAACAAGCTAAACGCTTCAACACTGGCTTATAAGCTTCCAACGCTATCATCGAAACAAACAAATAAAATAAGTAGCAAAGAAGTAGGACAGAAATGCCTAAAACGCTAAACGACACAACTTTTCATGCTACAAATTTTGTTCATTCACAAAAGTTTTCATAACTTTGCACCCCGAAGTGAGAAGGTGCCTCAAAGCGAAGAAAGAGGCCGAGGTTAGAAACAAGGCCTACTTTAAAGTGGTTAGTGCTTACCTTTCCCGCTCGATGATATGTATATCAAAAAAAACAAAAAAATAGCATAACAAAAAATGAAAAGAACATTCCAACCCCACAATCGTAAGAGAAACAACAAGCATGGTTTCCGTCAGCGTATGCAAACTGCTAATGGCCGTCGCGTATTGGCAGCTCGTCGTGCAAAAGGTCGCAAGAAGTTGACCGTTTCTGACGAAGTTCATGGCAAGAAATAATAATTTCTCTTCTCTCTACACCTAAGTTTGTAGAAAGAACACAGAAAGGCTGATACCTTATGACACATTAAGTCAAGGTATCAGCCTTTACTTTTTAGCTTCTCCCCCCTACCCCTCTCGCCAAGCAGGGAGGGAGTTAGGGGGAGAGGTTGCCAAATTGTAGCTTATAGCCCCTTTTGTTTACGCAAAAGCATCAGTCCCCCCTATAATTCGTAATTTTGCGCCCAAAGAGAGGGCTTTTGATATAAGCTAATTGGGAACATCTGAATATAGACTAAATTTGAAGACCTACTAAAATTTAACTAAACTATATAAAAGCTGTATATGACAATACTTGCATTTACACTCATTTTACTTTTAGCAGCCTATTGTGCAGGACTATTAGGTTCGCTCACAGGATTAGGTGGCGGCGTAGTAGTGATCCCTGTACTTACATTGGGATTTGGTATTGACTTCCACTATGCAGTGGGAGCAGCCTTAGTAGCCTCTATAGCCACCTCAAGCGGTTCAGGCTCAGCATACGTGAAAGAAGGCATAACCAATGTGCGTCTTGGCATGTTTCTCGAAATAGCCACCACCATTGGGGCCGTATCGGGAGCCCTCATTGCCATTTGGCTTAACAACAACGTCATAGCCGTTATATATGGTTGCGTACTTTTACTTACTGCTGCCATGCAACAGCGACGTAAGAGTGACCACGACGGCATAAAGGGTTCTGAAATGGCACGTCGCCTAAAGCTCTATGGCACGTGGCCACAAAAGGACGGTTCGGTAAAGAGCTACGAACTGCGCAACGTAGGCGGTGGTTTCGGTGTGATGTACGTAGCTGGTGTGCTTTCAGGCATTTTGGGCATTGGCTCAGGTGTACTTAAAGTGTTGGCTATGGACGCAATGATGAAGGTACCCTTTAAAGTCAGCACGACTACTTCTAACTTCATGATGGGAGTAACCGCATGTGCCTCAGCCGTCATCTACGTACAACGTGGCGTTATCGCTCCTGGCATTGCTTGCCCCGTAATGATTGGCGTATTGTTTGGTGCACTTACAGGTGCCCGCCTATTGAAACGCATGAACGTTCGTGTGCTACGACAGATATTCTGTGTTGCCATCTTACTCGTCGCTATCAACATGATTTGGCAGGGGGTGGCTGGGAAATATTAGCAAATGTGCTAATGTGCAAATATGCTAATATGCTAATGTGCTAATGTGCAAATATGCTAATGTGCTAATACACGAATAAAGACAAACAACAAAAAAAGAGGCAGAAGTTACTTAACTTCTTGTTCAACTACTCTATATTATAAAGAATATAACTATGGAATTTAAGACTGAAGCGGAACGTCAGAAGTATGACATGCAGCAGCTTATAGGTAATACGCTACGTATTGGCGTATCTTTAGCTTGCTTGGTCGCTTTTGTGGGGGGCATCATCTACTTAGCGAAGCATGGAACGGATGCGTTCGACATTTCACAATATCGCAACTTTAGCTACGCTGATGCTTCACAACACGCTGACTATACAACGTTGAAAGGCATCTTTGCAGGCCTTTCGGCTTTCACCGCCATTGGTTGGATTCAGACGGGGGTGCTCATCCTCATTCTTACTCCAATCATGCGTGTGTTTCTTTCACTCATTGACTTCTTGAAAGAACGTGATTGGCTTTACGCACTTATTACAGCTATCGTCCTTGCCGTTATTATTAGTAATTCGATTGAAGGACTGAAATAATCTATCAGAAGCGCAAATAGAAGGGGCGCGGGCTATCAAGCCCGCGCCCCTTTCTGTTTGCGCTTCTGTTACTGTGAGATATGCCCACTTGGTTTAGAGGTGAAGCATATATACTTTTTATCGTCCCATTGGAGGGCCCATTGGTCCCATTGGGCGCATCGGCATGCCACCAGGGCCACGCATATCGGGCGGACCAGGACGGCCGTCATTGTCGTCACCCTTCTTACTACTGCTACCACCTGGGAAGATGTTCAACTTATAGATGAAGTGAACCATGAAATAAGAGTTGATGCCGTTATTCCAAGAGTCAACACGCTGAGTAGCACTGAGTGTACGGCTAATGTTGCTCTGCTTCTGGAGAATGTCGTAGAACTGAATGCTCAGCGTAGCAGCCTTATTCTTTAAGAACGACTGTGCGATCTGTGCGTTCCACAACAATTCGTTTGTATTCATCGAAGCGTCAGAGTAACCACGACGTGAGTTCATGCGAATGTCTGTCGAGATGCTAAGGCCAAAGTCGAAATTAAAATTAGCATTCGCACCATAGGCAAAGTTCCACGTGTCCATATTGGCATTGTCCTGCACCGTAGCACGTGCGTGCTGATAGTTCAACTTACCCAACAAGCCTACATCAAACCATGACTTGCGGTATGAGATATTGAGGTTTTCGTCTACACCTATCGTGCGTGTCGTGTTCTTCTGTGAGAGGGCTGAGTTGAAGATTTCATTGTAATAGTTATAGTCCTTAACAGTCGCAGCGTCTGTTGTAGGCGTTGCGAAGAGGTTATAGCTCGTGGCAGCAGCCGAACGGCCGCTCTGCATATTACTTACATAGCCCACAGCGTTGTCGTAGCTCAAGCTGGTAAAGGTGTTGATGTTGAACAGTTTCTCTTTACCAAGAGCCGTGTTGAACATAAACATACCACGGCCGTTCCAATTGCCATTGATATTCTCAGGACGCAAGTAGCGCACACCAGTAGTCTCGTCATACACCATGCGGTTAGAGATAGAGTTGCGCGTTTGTGTAACGTCAAATCCTCCCATGATACCTTGTTGGCGCGTAGCGTTGTAGCCATTATAGTTAACACGAATGCTATTGTTCCATGAAGGCTTCAATCCTGGATTACCCATTGAGATGCTCAAAGGATTAGAATCATCAACTACGGCCAAGAGGTCGGTCATCGAAGGTTGTGATGACGAACCGCGATAGCGAATGTCTAACTGATTGGTCTTTGAGAACTTATAACGAAAACGAATCTGTGGAGAAACGTTGAACACGTTGCGCGTTACGACCGTGTCGACCTGTAAGGGACGGTTGTAAGCCATGTTAGTGTGTTCGGGATTGAAGTCGACGCCTGCATTGAAGCGAATGGCCCCAGAGTTATAACGCACACCGAGTGTAGCCGTATGGTTGGTATATTTATAGGTAGCGTATTGCGAATTGTTGAGGTCGCGCACATAGTTCAACACTTCGTTTAGCGTAGGTACAGTACCCAAGATAGCGGGGCGTTGTGATGAACTGCCGTAGGCGGGATCGCTATACTTTAAGTCGTCCTCGGTAATGGCTTCATAGCCTGCCTTGCCGTAGAGGTCGGCCAACTCGTTGAGGTTGTAACGTGAGCGATCGCTCTTGTTGTACTTATAGCTGTACTGATAGCGCACCTCGCCAAACCAATTCTTGCCTAATGGCTCAACGTAGCCCAAACGTAGGCTGTAGTTATAATTACGTCCAGGAGTGGTGCTAAACTGGTTTAAGAAGCTATTCTCCTGTCCTTCCTTATTATAGGCAATGCTTGAGATAGAGTAAGAATTGCTCTCGCTCTTGGTGTAGCCACCACTGGCGCGGAACGAAATGTTGCGACCATTTGATGAGAGACGGCGCACTAAGTTCAAGTCAGCATTTACGCTATGTGACTTGCTATCGCCCATCGACCAACGATTGTTGGTATTGACCATCATGGCGTATAACTCAGGGTTGCGCTGTGCGGCATTCTCGGCAAAGATTGAGTCAAGCGGAGTTGTCATGCCTTCGATGTCGTAAGGATTGCTATTAAACGTAGCCGACATCGAGTGACCTGTGTTATACGACTCTGAGTAGTTATAACGTGGTCGGAAGTTGATGTTGGTCATTGAGTCAGGCTGCCATTCCAAACGCAAACGGGCCATTACATTGGTGCTACCCGAACGGCTGCTACTATAACTGTTGGCAAAAGAACTTGAACTGCCTGAGGTCAAGAACGTCTCAGAGTTCGACTTCGTAATAGATGAATTATTATTGTGGTTGTAGAGCAAGAAGCCGCCTAACTCTAAGCGGCCAGCCTCGCGCTTTTTTTTACCATTCTCCCACGAGAAGTCAAAGCCAGCGTGCTTCTTGGTAGAGAGGCCACCACCGCCACCGCCAAATCCACGCGGGCCACCGAAGCCACGGTCGTTGGTATTGTTGATAGAACCGAAAGCCGTCACACGCGTATTATCAGTAAAGCGCGTGCCAAAGAAGCGAGCTGAATAGCGGTCGTGACTACCATAGGCCACGTCGAGGTTCGACACCCACGACTCGTTCAGTTCGCGCTTGGTCGCGATGTCGAGCACGGTAGTCTCTTCACCGTCGTCGATACCCGTCTGTTCGGTGTAATCGCTCTTCTTGTCGTAAGCCTTAATCTTGCTCACGAGTTCGGTGGGCAAATTCTTCATAGCTGTTTTGGTATCGCCCTTGAAGAAGTCCTTACCATTGATCAAGAACTCTTGCACGGTCTTACCATTCCACTTAATCGTACCATCATCGCTTACTTCGACGCCTGGCAGTTGCTTAATGAGCGACTCCAAGGTAGAACCTGCTGGCACGCGGTAGGCCGAAGCTGAGAACATCGTTGTGTCGTCCTTCTGTTCTACACGTGCTGCCGTGGCCGTAACCGTAGCAATACCCAGCACTTTGTCGTTCGACACCATTTGGAGTGTGCCAAGGTCGATAGAGTCCTTCTCGATAGAAAGATCTACAATGCGTGTCAAAGGCTTAAAGCCCACATACGAGAGTTTGACGATATAACGGCCTGCGTCCTTTGCTTGTAGCTTAAACGTTCCGTCATCATTGGTAGTAGTCGCTGTTACCGCCGTACTATCGGTGTGTAACAACACGGCCGAGGCAAAGTCAACAGCATTCTTCGACTTGCCGTCGATAGCCTTTCCAGTCACCACAAATTGTTGTGCCACCGCCGATACGGCCATAGCAAACGATAGGATGAAGAGTAAAATGTTACGTTTCATATATAGTGTTTATATTTTTTCCTGTTTAAGAGTGAACGATCCTACTCATTAACTTGCTAATTCGTTCACACGTTATTATGATAGGAAAAGAAGCAAAAAGTTTAACTGCAATTTCTTATTTTACCTTAAAAATCGACGAAATGTCGGTTTCAGTCGACGAAAGCAAAACGAAAAGTTGCATGTTACTAACTTTGTCGTTACTTTTGTTGCAACGCTTTATACAACATACCTTATGATAAAATTAGCCAACTACATATCGAAAATCGAGATTTCAAGCCTTTGGAGCGGCCACAAACACATTATATGGCAATTACGCCCCGATGTAAACGTGCTGAGTGGCCACAATGGTGCGGGCAAGAGCACCATTCTCAACCGCTTAATTCAGCACCTGCGTACCATTCCTACTACGGGCGAAATACAAGGAAATACACGCTTTGGCGTGAAGATAGACTTTGATCCAAGCGATGCCACGGGCATTCATTACGATGTCATTCGGAGCTTTGACCGCCAAATGGTAAACTTTAAGAACACCAGTGCCATATCTGACGCGCGCATCGTCACGGAGCTCGATTGGCAACTTTACCTCATTCAGCGTCGCTACCTCGACTATCAGGTGAATGTAGGCAATCGCATGATTTCACTCCTTACGAGTGGCGACCCCGAAGCACGTGAGAAGGCTACCGAAGCGGCTAACCTCAAGACGCGCTTTCTCGACATCGTAGACGAACTCTTTGCCGAAACAGGCAAACGCATTGACCGTCAAAGCAACGAACTCTCATTCATTCAATACGACGAGCAGTTGCCTCCTTATTTGCTCTCAAGCGGTGAAAAGCAGATTTTGCTCATTTTGCTCACAGCCCTTACGGAAGACCAACAACACTACGTGCTCTTTATGGACGAACCAGAGGCCAGCCTACACTTTGAGTGGCAAAAGAATCTTATCTCATTGGTGCGCGAACTCAATCCCAACGCACAGGTAATCCTTACCACCCATTCGCCCGCCCTCATCATGGACGGCTGGGAAGACACTGTAACGGAAGTGGGAGACATCACGATGTAAAACCTTAGTACGCAAAGCTATGAGAAAGGCAGCCTATCGCAAAATGAGAGAGGAGCGCTTAAAACGTCAGCAACAAGGTCGGCCCTATAAAGTACAAAGCGAAAGAGGCTATAACGAAAACGCTTCGCGCCACACCTCAGCCCCTGAGACCGAGAGGAAACACTCCCACCTGACTTCTTACCTTAACTCCTCCTACATTCACGCCATGAACCAGTTGGGCGGACAACACGCCCGCCAGCGTATTGTGGCTTACGTTGAGAGTTATGACGACGTATTCTTCTGGAGCAACTTACTGCGCCCCCTCGAAACGGATAAGTACTTCTTCGAAGTGATGTTACCCTCACGCACCTCGCTGTGTAAGGGCAAGAAGATAGCCATGGCCAACGACTTAGGCAACCGTCTCGGCCACTGCATGATAGCTTGTGTCGATGCTGACTATGACTACCTGATGCAGGGGGCTACGCTCACATCGGCCGAGGTGTGCAATAATCCTTATATATTCCACACTTACGTTTACGCTATCGAAAACTTTCAATGCTACGCGCCAGGGCTACAAAACGTGTGTGTCATGGCGACGCTGAACGATCACCACATATTCGACTTCGAGGCTTTCCTTCGCAACTACTCCGTCATTATTTGGCCCCTCTTCGTGTGGAACATTTGGTGCTACCGCTATGGCACGTATAAGCAATTCTCGATGCTTGACTTCTATCACATCGTTCAGCTACAACAGCTCAACTTCTATCACCCCGAACAGACGCTCGAACACCTTCGCCACTTGGTCAATGCTAAAATCAACCGATTGCAAAAGCAGTTTCCACAAGGACGAACGACTTATAAACCGCTGCGCGAGGAGTTACTGCAGTTAGGACTCACGCCCGAAACTACTTATTTATATATGCGTGGTCACGATCTATTCGACGGCATAGCAAGTCCGCTACTCTGCATAGTATGTGAACAACTGCGACGAGAACGCGAACGCGAAATTCGCCACTTGGCCGAACACAGTGTGCAGATGCAAAACGAACTTTCAGCCTATCAGAATGCCACAGGCAGCATAGAAGAGATGCTGCGCAAACATACCAGTTTTACTGACTGCCCACAATACAAACGCATACAGAACGATGTGCGCCACCTTATCGCACAACTCGAAGCAACACAACAAACGACTACGAATGACAACACTGAAAATAAAGAACATGGTATGCAGCCGCTGTATCATGGCGGTGACGGAGACGTTGGCGCAACTCCACTTAACGCCTAAGAGTGTGGCCCTGGGCGAGGCGCAAGTGGACGAAACGCTCTCGTCCGAACAAACGAGCCAAGTGGCTGAAGCCTTACGCCAAAAGGGCTTTGAATTGGTCATGGACAAGAAAGCCCAAATCGTAGAAGATATTAAGCAAGCTATCATTACGATTGCACGCGCTGAAGCGAGGGGGGACTCCGAATCGTACAGTACGTTATTGGCCGAAAAGTTAAAGACAGACTATGTCACGCTGAGCCGCCTATTCGTAGCAGCCGAGGGACGAACGATCGAAAAGTTCTACCTATTGCAACGCATCGAATACGTAAAGGAACTCATCGAATATGGCGATTTGAGTATAAAAGAGATAGCTTGGCGCACAGGCTTCTCAAGTGTAGCCCACTTATCGCGCCAATTCAAACAACTCACCGGACTCACCCCCACGGCCTATCGCGACCTTGGCGTGTCCGACCGTAAGGGATTAGATAAGGTATGAAACGCATTCTCGTCCAGTATAAGTGGTACATAGCCGCTGCAATCGTAGTCGGCATGTTGACAATGCTTTTCTTTCTCGACCCTTCGCGCTACGTATTGATGCCCAAATGTCCGTTCAAGCTCATCACGGGGTGGTCGTGTCCAGGCTGTGGCATTCAGCGTTGCTTACATGCCTTGATGCACGGCCGTTGGGCCGAAGCGCTGCATTATAACTACTTCCTTGTCTACTCCTTGCCTTACTTCCTGACCGTAGTCTTCACAGAGTGGGGAACAAAGGGCTTATGCCAACAGCGCTGCAAACGTATATTTGAAGGCCGTGAAGCCGTCACCCTTTATTGCGTATTATTTATCGTATGGGGAATAGTTAGAAATGTCCTATCACTATAACGAATTCCTGAAACGTTTTGTAGAGGTCTGTAAATTGCAATTAGGCAGATAAATTGCAATTTGTTATTATTGTACTAATCTTTTACCTTTTTGTAACATTCAGACATTTTTTAGCAAAAAAACTTACGAAATGTTTGTTAAGAATAAAAATAGTATTACTTTTGCCGATGTAAAACAATTTAAAACGACAATCACATGTTGACAAACGCATTCTACTTTTACGGTTTTTATTTTTACTTTGCCGAACAAGCAGAGCGGGATGTCGCATGCCAACATCAATAACTTGACAACGAACAATTAAGTCCCGCTCCTATATGATAGGAAGCGGGACTTTTTGTTTAAGACCACACTATGAAGAAAATCGCTATACAAGGCATCAAAGGTTCATTTCACGACATTGCCGCACATCAATATTTCAACAACGACGACGTAGAACTCATCTGCTGCAACACGTTTGAAGAGATATTCCAACAAATGCGCGATGATTACTCTCGACTCGGACTAATGGCTATCGAAAATACCATTGCAGGTTCGCTGCTTCACAACTACGAGTTGCTTCGCGAAAGTGGCATGACGATCATTGGTGAACACAAACTGCATATCGAACACAGTATCATGTGTTTACCCGAAGACGATTGGAGCACGATTACAGAAGTTAACTCTCACCCCGTAGCCTTGATGCAATGTCGCGACTTTCTGTCGAGTCACCCCGAATTTAAAGTGGTTGAAGCAGAAGACACGGCTGGCGCTGCCGAAATGATTAGCCGCAAACACTTGCGCGGACACGCTGCTATCTGTCACGCGGGTGCTGCCCCACTCTACGGACTAAAGGTGTTGGAACAAGGCATTGAAGACAATAAGCACAACTTCACACGCTTCCTCTTAATGTGCGATCCTTGGTCGGCCGACAAGATGCGCGACCTTCACCACACGAACAAGAGCAGCATTGTATTCACCATCACTCACGAAGAGGGTTCCCTATCGCAAGTGCTGAGCATCTTCTCTTTCTACAAAATCAACTTAACTAAAATACAATCTCTACCTATCATCGGACGCGAATGGGAATACATGTTCTACGTCGACGTTAGCTACGACGACTACGTGCGTTACCGCCAAAGCATCGAAGCCGTGCGCCCCCTACTTCGCGAACTCAAGATATTAGGAGAATATAACGCTAAATAATGTGCAAATATGCAAATGTGCAAATGTGAGAATGATTTAATGTCTTTCATGCACATTACCACATAAGCAACAAATCATTTGCACATCTGCACATCTGCACATTCGCACATTTGCACATTAACCAAGCATTTGCACATTAACCAAGCATTTGCACATTTACACATTTGCATATTTGCACATTAACCAAGCATTTGCATATTCGCACATTAATTATGATACAACCTGCTGAACGACTGAAGAGCGTGAGCGAGTACTACTTTTCGAGAAAAGGAAAAGAAGTCGCTCGACTTAACGCTGAAGGTAAAGACATTATATCATTGGCCATTGGTAGCCCCGACATGCCACCTTCACCCCAAACTATTGAGACTCTTTGCAAAGAAGCACAGAAGCCGAATGCACACGGCTATCAACCCACTACAGGCATTCCCGAACTACGCGAAGCCATGGCAGGATTTTATAAAAGGTGGTTCAACGTAACGTTAGATCCTAAAACCGAAATTCAACCACTCATCGGTTCGAAAGAGGGTATACTTCATACCACCTTGGCTTTTGTCAATCCAGGCGAAAAGGTATTAGTGCCCAACCCTGGCTACCCCACCTACACTTCTTTGTCGAAAATCTTAGGTTGCACCATTGTTAATTACAATTTGCGTCCTGAGAACGATTGGCAACCTGACTTTGAGGAGTTAGAAAGTATGGACTTAACCGATGTTCGCCTTATGTGGGTGAACTATCCTAATATGCCAACGGGAGCACCAGCCCGACGCGAAACTTACGAGAAGTTGGTTGACTTCGCCCGTCGTCACGACATTGTTGTTGTCAACGACAACCCTTACAGTTTTATCCTTGGCAAAGAGCATTTGAGCATACTACAAATACCTGGTGCTAAGGACTGCTGCATCGAATTTAACTCTATGAGTAAGAGTCACAACATGCCGGGTTGGCGTGTGGGTATGTTGGCCACGAATGCTACGTTCGTTAGCTGGATATTAAAGGTAAAGAGCAACATCGACTCGGGTACTTTCCGCGCCATGCAGTTGGCCGCTGCCGAAGCCTACCAAAACTCTGATGAGTGGCACCACGAGGCAAATGTCAACGTATATGCTCGCCGCCGCAAACTGGCAGGTCAAATAATGGAAGCCTTGCACTGCCAATACGACACGAACCAAGTGGGTATGTTCCTGTGGGGACGCATTCCCGATACCTATGCCGATGTGGAAGACTTAACCGAAAAGGTATTACACGAAGCGCGCGTATTTATCACCCCTGGTTTCATCTTTGGCTCTAACGGCAAACGCTACATTCGCATCTCGCTCTGCGCTAAAGAAGAGAAACTGGCCGAAGCGTTAGAACGCATCAAAGAAGTTGGATTTTGAGCCAAATGTGTAAATGTGAGAATGATTACATTTTCTCACTGCATATAAAACACATTAAACTCATTAAACTTATAAACTCATTAAACTAACTACTATATGGAACTCCATCTTACTCCCTTACAACTGACCGACCACGACGACAAGCGTCCCATCGTTATAGCAGGCCCTTGCTCTGCTGAAACCGAAGAACTAGTAATGAACACCGCCACGCAGTTGGCAAAGAAGGGGGTTAAACTCTTCCGCGCTGGCATCTGGAAGCCCCGCACCAAGCCAGGAGGTTTCGAAGGCGTTGGCGAACCAGGCTTGGCTTGGCTCAACGAGGTGCAGAAGGAGACAGGCATGAAGGTCTGCACCGAAGTAGCCACCCGCAATCACGTTGAAGCCTGTCTGAAGGCTGGCGTTGACTTGCTTTGGATTGGTGCACGCACCGTAGCGAACCCCTTTGCCATGCAAGAGATTGCTGACACACTGAAGGGCGTTGACATTCCCGTCTTGGTAAAGAACCCCGTCAACCCCGACTTGGAACTTTGGATTGGTGGTCTTGAACGCATCAATCAAGCTGGCATCACCCGCTTGGGCGTAATTCACCGTGGTTTCTCTACTTACGAGAAGAAACTCTACCGCAACCTCCCCATGTGGCACATTCCTATCGAACTGCGTCGTCGCTGCCCTGGTCTTCCTATCTTTGGCGACCCCAGCCACATTGGTGGCAAGCGCGAATTGGTAGCTCCCCTTTGCCAACAGGCCATGGACCTCGGTTTTGACGGTCTGATTGTTGAGAGTCACTGCAACCCTGATGCTGCTTGGAGCGATGCGAGCCAGCAGGTTACACCCGACGTGCTTGACTTCATTCTCGACAAGTTGGTTATCCGTAAGATTACAGAGACTACCGAAAGTCTTACGGCCCTTCGTCGTCAGATAGACGAGATTGACAACTCTCTCATCGAACTCATGGCTAAACGTATGCGTATCAGCCGCGAGATTGGTGAATACAAGCGCAAGCACGATATGACGGTAGTTCAAACAAGCCGTTACACCGAAATCCTTGACAAGCGCGGTGCTCAAGGCGTACTTTGCGGCATGTCATCTGACTTCATCAAAGACGTATTCGAAAGCATTCACGAAGAGAGTGTACGTCAACAGATTGAAATTATGAACCAGTAAAAGTAAATGTGAAAATGTGAAAATGTGAGAATGTGCAAATGTGAGAATGTGCAAATGCGAGAATGTGCAAATGCGAGGTTAATGTGAGAATGTGAGAATGTGAGGATATTTTCCAACTTGCATTTTACCATTTCGCATTCCACATAAGCTACAAATCATTTGCACATTTGCACATTCTCACATTTGCACATTCCCAACGCATTTGCACATTTCCAACGCATTTGCACATTTCCAACGCATTTGCACATTAATATTCCCCAAAATGAAAATATTAATCCTTGGCGCAGGCAAAATGGGTTCATTCTTTGTCGACCTGTTGAGTTTTGATCACGAAACGGCCGTCTACGACGTTGACCCGAAGCGTTTGCGCTTTATGTACAATACGCAGCGATTTACCACGCTTGAAGAGATCGAAGCCTTTCAGCCCGAATTGGTAATCAACGCCGTTACACTAAAATATACGCTTGATGTCTTTCGCCAAGTTATCCCCCATCTGCCCAAAGACTGTATTATAAGCGACATAGCCAGCGTTAAAACGGGACTGCGCGAATATTACAGCACATGCGGCATGCGTTACGTCAGCACCCACCCCATGTTTGGCCCCACCTTTGCCAACTTGGGCGCACTGAACAACGAAAATGCCATTATCATTACCGAGGGAGACTACATGGGACGCCTCTTCTTCCGCGACCTTTACAACCACCTCGGCCTCCACGTCTGCGAATACACCTTCGACGAACACGACGAGACGGTAGCCTATTCGCTCAGTATTCCTTTTGTTAGCACCTTTGTGTTTGCAGCGGTCATGAAGCATCAAGACGCACCAGGTACCACCTTTAAGCGTCACATGCAAATTGCGCGTGGTGTATTAGGCGAGGACGACACGTTGTTACGCGAAATTCTCTTCAACCCACGCACCTCTGGTCAAGTGTCAAATATACGCGAAGAGCTGAAGGAGTTGATTGACATTATTAACAATAAGGACGAAAACGGTCTGAACAACTACCTAAAGAAGATACGCGAAAATATTAAATAACAGACACTTATAAAGGCTGCATTTGTCTGCCTAATTGGGGGGCGGGTTTGTAACCCGCGGCAGCAGCATGCTTTGCACTATCTTTGCTTATAGTCGCTTAGCGCGAGAACATACATAACATACAATTTAACATACTTATTTACATACCACCCAATTTATCACATTGCCGCTGAAGCGCAAGGGCGTAGCCTGTATGTTTCAATTTGTGCCAAGGCACAAATTGAGTAGTATGTAAATAAGTTTGTTAAATTATATGTTATGTATGTTCTCGCGCTAAGCGACTGTAAGTAGATATTCAAAGCATGCTGCTGCCGCGGGTTACAACCCCGCCCCCCAATTAGGCAGACAAATTGCAGTTTATCGTATTCTTGTGCTTTCAATGCCACATAATTTTTACCGACCTTATTTTATTTGTACCTTTGTCGGCAAAGATAGTGCAGCTGAGCCGCAGCCTATCTTATAATAAAACGTTACAGATGAAACAGTATCTTGACTTAGTAAAAGAAATACTTGACAACGGTGTGGTAAAGTCAGACCGTACGGGGACAGGCACCAAAAGCATATTTGGACACCAAATGCGCTTTAACCTTGAAGAAGGTTTCCCTTTACTCACCACGAAGAAACTTCACCTAAAGTCTATCATACACGAGTTGTTATGGTTCTTAAAAGGTGACACGAATGTGCACTATCTACAAGAGAACGGGGTGCGCATTTGGAACGAGTGGGCTGATGAGAATGGCGACTTAGGCCACGTCTATGGTTATCAATGGCGGTCGTGGCCAACATATAATGGAGGACACATCGACCAAATAAAAGAGGTGATACGTCAGATAAAAGAGACACCCGACTCACGTCGTATGATTGTTTCGGCATGGAATGTGGCCGACCTCGACAAGATGAACCTTCCCCCTTGTCACTTGCTCTTCCAGTTCTACGTGGCTGACGGACGCCTTTCGCTACAACTCTATCAGCGTTCAGCCGACACCTTCTTGGGAGTGCCCTTCAACATAGCCAGCTATGCTTTACTCTTGCAAATGATGGCACAGGTGACGGGACTCAAGGCTGGCGACTTCGTACACACAACGGGCGACACCCACCTTTATTTAAATCATTTAGAGCAAGCACAGTTGCAACTCACGCGCACGCCACGCCCACTGCCACGTATGGTTATCAACCCTGATGTGAAAGATTTGTTCGACTTCCGTTATGAGGACTTCCAACTCGAAGGGTACGACCCCTGGCCACACATCTCAGCAAAAGTATCTGTGTAACCCATGATAAAGCAATCATTCATAGCGCAGATGACGCAACTCTTGGGCGAAGAAGAAACGCAACAACTGCTGCATGCGCTCACCGAAACAGAAGCGCCCGTTAGCATTCGTATCAATCCTCGAAAATGCCCAACGCAACTGCCTGAAGCCGTGACAAGCGTAGTGCCTTGGTGCGAACAAGGACGCTATTTGCTATCTCGCCCTAAGTTTACTTACGACCCCTTGCTCCACGCAGGGTGTTATTACGTACAAGAGGCCGCATCCATGTTCATCGAACAAGCCTACCGCCAAATCACCCAGGACTTTCAGCCCCACCGCGTACTCGACCTATGTGCAGCCCCTGGAGGCAAAAGCACCTTGTGGCGTTCGTTACTCAATGATGGCGACTTATTAGTGGCCAACGAACCGATACGACAGCGCGCTCAAGTATTAGCAGAGAACCTAACCAAGTGGGGACACCCCGATGTCATTTGTACTTCGGCCTATCCCGAAGAGTTCGCTCCGCTAAGTAGTCTGTTTGACGTGATAGCAACCGATGTGCCCTGTTCGGGCGAGGGAATGTTTCGCAAAGACGAGGTGGCTACCGAGGAGTGGACTCCAGAGGCTGTCATCAGCTGTGCTGAACGACAGTGGAACATCGTCGAGAGCGTTTGGCCCACCTTGCGCCAAGGGGGTTATTTAGTATATAGCACTTGTACGTATAATCGCGCTGAGGACGAAGACAATGTACTTCGTATCTGTCAAGAGTTAGGGGCTGAATTAGTGCCTATCGCGACCGACCCATCTTGGGGCATCGTGGGCGATACCACTGGCAGAGAATTACCTGTTTATCACTTCTTCCCTCATCACGCTAAGGGCGAGGGCCTCTTCTTAGCCTTGCTGCGTAAAACGGCTGAGGCACCTCAGCTGAAGGAAAAGAAGAACAAGCGTCAACGCGGTGGTAAGCAGTCGACTGCCATTAAAGGTGGGGCTCAAGTGGCTGCTTGGCTCAAGCAAAATGAGGCTTTTAAATTATTACGCATTGACGAAGCACACATTACGGCCGTTAGAGAGACACTTGCCGACGATGTGCAACGCATTTGCAACACGGTGCGAGCGCTTACGGCCGGCGTATTGTTGGTCGAAGAAAAAGGTAACAAGCGCATTCCGCAGCACGCTTTGGCCTTGTCAATGCAACGCAACGCGGAAGCTTTTCCAACGGTAGCACTCACACGTGAGGAAGCATTGACCTATTTGCGCCGCGAGGCCTTAGTGCTTTCGCCTAATGTGCCACGAGGCTACGTTATCGCCACCTATCAAGGCCATAGTTTGGGCTTCTTAAATAACTTGGGCTCACGCGCCAACAATCTTTATCCGCAGGAGTGGCGCATTAGAAATTAATTTATTTTCGAGTTCTGTGGGTCAACGAATCAGTTTGTCACGCCAGAACAAACAGACTCGTTAACTTGTCAACTTAAAAAGCAATGACACTATCTATCATCTGTGCGCTCACCCAAAATAGCGCCATAGGCAATAAAGGCGGACTGCTTTATTACTTGCCAGCCGACCTGAAACATTTTAAAAATCTTACAACGGGCCACACCATCGTTATGGGACGCAAAACGTTTGAGTCGCTTCCCAAAGGCGCGTTGCCCAACCGCCGCAACGTGGTCATTACGCGTCAGACGGACTATGCTGCGCCCAACATTGAAGTATTCCACTCGTTCGATGAGGCACTGCAAGCGTGTGCCACCGACGAAGAAGTCTTTATTATTGGTGGCGAAAGCGTATATGAGGCAGCCCTTCCCAAGGCCGACCGCCTCTGCTTAACCCACATTGAGGCTACACCCGATGAGGCCGATACGTTCTTCCCCGCTTACGATGCATCACAATGGAGCATCGAAAGTGAAGAACACTACCAACCTGACGAAAAGAATAGATTGCCTTATAGTTTTATCAACTACATACGAAAATGAAGGAGATGCTACTCTCACTCTGCGCTGCCTGCTTTACGTTAGGCATTGCGGCTCAAACGAAAGAAGTAAAGTTTTCGCTGCTCGAAACAACTGACGTACACGGCAACTACCTCCCCTACAACTTTATTACGGGCGAAGACGGCACCGGCAGTATGGCACGCGTTTATACTTATGTAAAGCAACTGCGCCAAACGGAAGGGAAAGACCACGTAGTACTGCTCGATAATGGCGACATACTGCAAGGTCAGCCCATCGCCTATTATTATAACTACATGGACACGAAGTCACCTCACCTTTGTTCAGCTGTGCTCAACTATATGCAATATGATGCAGGCACGGTGGGCAACCATGATGTGGAGACAGGCCATGCCGTTTACGACCGTTGGGTGAAGCAGTGTAAGTTTCCGATGCTTGGAGCCAACGTGATTGTCACTAAGAACGAGAAGCCCTATTGGAAACCCTATACCATTATCGAACGCCAAGGCGTAAAGATAGCCGTGTTGGGCATGATTACACCTGGCATTCCTATGTGGTTGCCCGAAAATCTGTGGAGCGGCCTCCGCTTTGACGATATGCTGCAAGTAGCTCAACGATACATGCCCGAAATGCGAAAGAAGGCCGACATAGTAGTAGGCCTCTTTCACTCTGGCGTAGGCAAAGATAAGGGCACCCCCATCGCTGCGGAGAATGCTTCGGTAGCAGTAACTGAGAATGTGCCGGGCTTTGACATCGTATTCTGCGGCCACGACCACCGCCGTGCCAATCGTCGTATTGTCAATACAGCGGGCGACTCTGTATGGGTGCTTAACCCCGCAGCACAAGCGCACGCTATCGCAAAGGCTGACTTTACGATTACGCTTAACGGCAAGAAAGTGGTAAGTAAGAAGGTGGAAGGCTCATTGGTAGACATTGACCACCTCACACCCGATGCTGACTTTATGAAGACCTTTGCCACTCAATTCGAACAAGGCAAGAAGTTTACGAACGACCTCGTGGGCAAGAGCCAAAACACCATGGAGTCTGTGCCCGCTTTCTTTGGGCCGTCAGCATTCATCGACTTCATTCATCAGATGCAACTTCAGATTGGTAAAGCCGAAGTATCGTTTGCCGCTCCATTAGCTATGGACGCTGTCATTCCAGAGGGCAACATCTACGTGCGCGATATGTTCAACCTCTATCGTTACGAAAATCTGCTCTACGTCATGAACCTTACTGGACAAGAGATCAAAGACTACCTTGAATACTCTTACAGCGGTTGGGTTAAGCAAATGGAAAATAAGGATGACCACATGCTTCTCTTCCACGACAATCCCGAACAGTATGCTGATGCTTGGCAACGCTTCCAACGTCCCAGTTATAACTTCGACTCTGCTGCGGGCATTCGCTACACAGTAGACTTAACGAAGCCGACAGGTCAGCGCATCACCATTCTCTCAATGGCCGACGGTCAACCCTTCTCGCTCACACGCACTTATCGTTGTGCACTTAACTCTTATCGTGGCAACGGTGGCGGCGGACTCTTAACGCAGGGAGCACACATTCCCGAAAGTGAACTTACTAAGCGCATCGTTTGGAGCACTGAGAAAGACCTCCGCTACTATCTCATGCAAGAGATTAAGAAGCAAGGTACTATCAACCCCAAGCCGCTCAACCAGTGGAAGTTTATTCCCGAAGACTGGGCTGCCACCGCTCGCCAAAAGGACGAACCGTTGGTGAAATAAGTGTATAAGTAACAAGTTGACAAGTGATATTGCAGATAATTTATGGACAATTTTGCTTGTTGGCTTGTCAACCTATAGTTGCTTGTAAATAAACTCTCATAATATGGCAAATTTAAAACGATACCCAGTAGGATTACAGACTTTTGAGGAAGTTGTTAAACGTAATCTTTTATATATAGATAAAACGGAATATCTATATAGAATGACGCATGATGGTGGCAAGTATTTTTTCTTGAGTCGCCCGCGTCGCTTCGGAAAGTCGCTATTGGTTTCTACGTTTAAAAGCTATTTCGAAGGAAAGAAAGATCTGTTCAAAGGACTTGCCATTGAGCGATTAGAAAAAGAGTGGACCGAATATCCCGTGCTGCACTTTAGTATGGCGAGTGGAAAGCACATGGGGAAAGAGCAATTGCAACGCTATCTTCTCTATATATTAAAAGATAATGAGGGAAACTATGGCATTAGCAACGAAGCCACTGACCCCAATTTACGTTTGAGCTACTTGATAAGAACATTATATCAAAAAACGGGGCATCAAGTAGTAGTGCTCATTGATGAATATGACGCTCCACTACTCGACGTCGTGCATGAAGAAACAAGTCTGAACGACTTACGCGACATCATGCGCAACTTTTACAGTCCCTTGAAAGATTGTGAACCATACCTACGCTTTGTCTTTTTGACGGGAATTACAAAGTTTTCGCAGTTGAGCATCTTTAGTGAACTTAACAATATATCAAACGTGAGCATGTTGCCACAGTATGCAGGGATATGTGGCATAACAAAGGAAGAACTTCAGACGCAAATGTCGGCAGACGTTGCAGTACTTGGCGAGAAGTTGGGTAAAACAAAAGAAGAAACTTTCGAAGCGTTGCAACAACTTTACGACGGATACCATTTCGCAAGTCAATCGCCCGATGTGTTCAACCCATTCAGTTTGCTCAGTGCTATGGCAAATGGCGTGTTAGACTATTATTGGTTTACTTCTGGTACACCCACTTACCTTATCAACATGATGCGAAAATTCGACGTTGATTATACCGACTTTGCCGAGGGGATAGAAGCTGAAGTCTCTGACTTTGACGCGCCAACCGAAACGATGACAATGCTCACGCCGTTGCTCTATCAGAGTGGATATATTACTATTAAAGATTACGACCGTGAGTACAATTCTTATTTCTTAGGTCTACCTAATAAAGAAGTTAAAATTGGCCTGACGAAGGCGCTCATACCTTACTATATAACCCCCAATACACTTGCAACCAACAACACGGTGCGCAATATGGCGCGTGCTTTGAACAAAGAAGATTTAAATCTGGCTTTGCAACATTTGCAAACGTTTCTCGGCACTATTCCCTATTGTGACAATACCAATTATGAGGGGCATTACCAACAAATGCTGTTCGTAATCTTTACTTTGCTCTCGGCTCACATGGTAGACGTTGAAGTACGAACACCGAAAGGACGTGTAGACATGGTGTTGCGCACCAAAACGCATATTTATATATTTGAGCTGAAATTGGGAAAGAGCGCTGATACAGCCATGAAGCAAATCGATATAAAAGGGTATGCCACGCGATTTGCCAATAGTGGCTTACCCACGGTGAAGGTCGGCATTAATTTTGATATGCAGACACATAATATTACAGACTGGAAAATTGAAAGATAATAAAGGGGCACGCTATCACATGCCTATGAAGTCGTCTAAACTTGGTACATTCTAATAAATAAAATATGAAAAAGTTATTCTTACTCTGTGCGGCTCTACTACTGAGCCTCACACAAGCCCGCGCCGATGAAGGCATGTGGCTACTGAAATTGATGAAGCAGCAACACCTTGAGGACTCACTCCGCAAGGCTGGACTGCAATTGCCCCCTGAGGCATTGTATAGTGAGACTTCGTCGTCACTCCGCGAGTGCATTGGTATCTTTGGTGGAGGTTGCACGGGCGAAGTAGTAAGTCCGGAAGGCTTGGTACTTACCAATCACCACTGCGGCTTTAGCTACGTACACGAGATGAGCGCTATTGGCCACGACTACATGAAAGACGGCTACTTCGCTCACAATCGCAGTGAAGAACTTCGCACTCCTGCTTCGCTTGGCTTTACCTTTGTATTGCGCATCACTGATGTAACGAAAGAGGTAAACGCTGAGGCAAAGAAGAAGAAAGCGGACGAGTTTACACGTCAAAGCATGGGTTTCCTCGAACCCCTTGCTGAGAAGATGCTGAAGAAGAGCGAGTATGCTAAGAAGAAGGGTATGCGTGCGCGCATCGTTCCTTACTTTGGTGGCAATCAGTTCTACCTCTTCTACGAACAGACCTTCCAAGACGTGCGCCTCGTAGCCAATCCCCCCTATAACATTGGTCAGTTTGGCGGTAATACCGACAACTGGATGTGGCCGCGCCATAATGCAGACTTCTGCATGTTCCGTATCTATGCCGATAAGAATGGTGAGCCAGCACCTTACAGCAAGGACAATGTGCCTTTGAAGGTGAAGAAGTACTTACCCATTTCGCTTAAGGGCATGAACGAAGGCGACTACACCATGATTATGGGTTTCCCTGGTTCTACCTCACGTTACCTCACCGCTGCTGAGGTGAAGATGCGCTGCGAAGCTACCAATGCTCCTATCATTTTGGCTGGTAACCCCTTGCTAAAGTATATGAAGGAGTTGATGGACCAAAGTGACGAGAAGCGCTTACTCTTGGAAGACGATTATGCTTCATGGGGCAATACGGTCAAAAACTTTGGCGGCATGAACGAGGCCGTTGAGAAAGAACACCTCATCGACGAGAAAAAGGCTGAAGAGGCACGCTTCCGCACCTTTGCCGCTCAGAGTGGTAAAGCTGAGTATAAGGATATTATCGAACGCATCGAAAAGCTATGCACTGCCTATACCGACACCATTTATGATGCCACACTTTATCGTATCACGTTGAGCGAGCAGGGTTTGTGGATGCGTCCTTCATTGGTTGATGCCTTCGCTGCAGCCGTTAAGAGTGGTAAGCAAAAGGATATTAAGACGGCCAAAGCTGCTATCTTGGCTTACGTAGCTAACTATAAGGGCTTGAACCTCGATATTGACAAGGGTAAGGTTCAGTTGCTCGTTCCTTACTTTATGAAAGCACATAAATTGAAGGCGGCTCCCCAAGTGTTTGCCGAAAGCAATGACCTCCGTGCTACAATCAACAATATCTATGCGAACACGTTATTTACGGATAGCGCAAAGTTGGCCAAAGCATTAGAAAGCAATGATGCAGAAGCCCTGCTTAACGACCCCTTAGTAAAGGAATGTCGTTCTATCGTCGCCTACACCAATACGTGGAGCGAAAGTCAAATGCGTTATGCCGCTCAGCGTAAGGAGTTAGACAAGATATATGTACGCGGCCTCTGCGAGATGTATGACTGGGCAAAGGCTCCTGATGCTAACTTTACACTTCGTATGACCTATGGTCACGTGAAGGACCTCGATCCTCGCGACGGCGTTCACTATAACTGGCGCACGGTATTAGACGGTATGTTTGAGAAGGAGAGCAAGACGGAAAGCGACTACTTCATCAACGAACGTTTGCGCAAGCTCTACGAGGCAAAGGACTTTGGCCGCTATGCACGCGAAGATGGTAAGTTGCCTGCTTGCTTCCTTTCTAACAACGACATTACGGGTGGTAACTCAGGTTCGGGCGTACTCAACGCTAAGGGCGAACTCATTGGTCTTGCTTTCGACGGCAACATTGAGAGCCTTTCTGGCGACTTGAAGTTCAATCCTCGCTTGCAGCGTTGTATCAACGTTGACATTCGTTACGTCCTCTTCATCATCGACAAGTTTGGTGGCAGCACCTACGTACTCGATGAGTTAGACCTGAAATAAATAAGAGACCGAAGTAAGTAGATATTCAAAGCATTCTGCTACCACGGGTTAAAAGCCCGCCCTCCAATTAGGCAGAAAAATTGCTATTTATCGAAGAGTTACGCGCCACGAACGCAAGCTAACTTGGGGGCGACGCGTCCTCGCGTCGGCATTGCCAACTTGGGGTTCGATGCCCCAAGTTGGCAATACATGAAGTATTGATATTCATGTATTTGTTAGTCAAGGCATCGAGCCTTGACTAACAAATGCCGACGCGGGGACGCGTCG
>UQHJ01000024.1 GCA_900540885.1 uncultured Prevotella sp. | reverse complement strand
ACTAGAGGTTTGCATATTGCTTTGGCTATTCCTATTTCCTTTTTTAGAGAAAACATTGAAACTAAAAGTGAAACATAGAAGTCTTATATTTCAGTCTTCAAAAGTATTGATAATCAAGAAGTTTAAACATAAAAATGAAACATGGAACATAAAATATACAAAGGTAAAATATACGTAACCCCAATGCCTATTTAGGGCGTTCTGAAGCCTCACACCTCACCACTAAACCCATTGCTGCATAAAAGATAAACGAAAAAGCACGCGTTTAGCGCAAAAAGTGTAACTTTGCAGCCTAAAGAATTGACTCAAAAACATTGACCTACAAATATGGCACAACTAAATACGCAGCAAGAGTTTGAGCAAGTAATGCGCGATTGCCGCGACCTATTCCTCAAGAAACTGCACGATTACGGCACAGCGTGGCGCGTTATGCGTCCTGCGACTATGACCGATCAACTCTTCATCAAAGCAGCTCGTATACGATCTCTACAAATGAAGGGGCACTCCGAAGTAGGCGAAGGTATTATACCTGAGTTTGTAGGCATTGTAAACTATAGCATCATTGCCCTTATACAATTAAGTAAGGGGGTGGCTAACGCTGAGGATATTAGCATTGACGAAGCAGCGCAACTTTATGACGCTGAGGCACAAAAGGCACTTCAGCTTATGCTAAAGAAGAACCACGACTACAACGAGGCATGGCGCGACATGCGCGTAAGTTCGTATGCCGACCTCATCTTTATGAAAATATTCCGCACCAAACAGATTGAGGACTTGAAAGGACAGACCTTGGTGAGTGAGGGCATTGCTGCTAACTACATGGACATGATGAACTATGCCGTCTTTGCACTCATTAAGTTAACCATCGAAAAGGAAGAAAACGACGTTGAAGCATAAAGCGATAACATATTCAATCCAAACGTTACACACCTTGTGCCGGTTGCTGCTCAGCCTAACCTTTATATTTTCAGGCTTTGTCAAAGTAGCCGACCCTATGGGCATGACCAATAAGCTACATGCTTATACGGCAGCCATTGGTTGGCATCTAAGCAGCAACTCTCTACTATTAGAGTTTGCGGCAGCGAGTCTAGGTACGATAGAGTTCGTATTAGGCGTTTACCTACTAATCGGAGCTAATCGCCGATTTACAACTCGTGCGGTCACCTTATTTATGTTCGTGTTTACCCTACTTACTATATGGATATACACGAGCAACCCCATAGCAGACTGCGGTTGTTTCGGTGACGCTATCAAGCTAACGAATGGGCAAACGCTCGGCAAGAACATCATTCTCTTGGCAGCAGCGCTCATCGTACAATTCTGTCCTACTCGTCATCGCAGACTCATCACCCAACACAACGCGTGGCTTATATCTATCTACGCATGGGTATACGCCATTACGTTAGCCCTCTACTCCTTCCATTACCTGCCCATAATTGATTTCTCAGCCTACAAGCCTGGGGGCAACATACGAGCAGCCTTAATGGGTGAAGAATGCAAGGACGCTGAAGGGTTAGTCAACTTTTACTTAGCCGATGCCCGAACAGAGGAAGATCGCACACTTGACATTGTAAGCGACTCAAGTTATACCTTCTTACTCACAGTGCCTTCAGTTCGCACAGCCGATGACAGCTGCTGCGACCGCATCAACGATCTCTACGACTACTGCGTTGACCACTCGTACGCCTTTTACATGGCTACAGCATCAACGGGCGAGGACCTTCGCGAATGGATTGACCGCACGGGCGCTGCCTACCCTATTCTCTTAGCTGAAGACACGGAGTTAAGCACTATGGTACGCTCTAATCCTGGTTTGCTATTGCTGCACGACGGCAAGGTAGTCAACAAATGGAGCAACAACAACCTACCCGAATTAACAGACCATCAAGACAACATCGAAGCGTGGAGCACCAATAATAACGCACACCCCCTTACGACACTCGTCCTATGGTTTGTCATTCCATTAGGCTTTATCATTGTGCTCGACGCGCTATGGATAGGACACAAATTTTACAAACATCATATTTACGTTAAACGTTTTAAACTCAAAAGAATCATGAGAAAGAAAATCGTTGCAGGTAACTGGAAGATGAACAAGAACCTGCAGGAAGGCGTGGCTTTGGCCAAGGAATTAAACGAAGTATTAACTGCCGACAAGCCCAACTGCGGTGTTATCATCTGCACTCCGTTTATCCACCTCGCTTCTGTAGCAGGCGTTATCGACTCAAACATCATTGGTTTGGGTGCTGAAAACTGCGCTGACAAAGTGAGCGGTGCTTACACGGGCGAAGTTTCTGCCGAAATGGTAAAGAGCACTGGTGCCAACTACGTTATCCTTGGCCACAGCGAACGCCGTGCTTACTATCACGAGACTCCCGAAATCTTAAAGGAGAAGGTTAACTTGGCTTTGGCTAACAACCTCGACGTTATCTTCTGCATCGGTGAAGTACTCGAAGACCGCGAAGCTGGTAAGCAGAACGAAATCGTTAAGGCTCAACTTGAAGGTTCACTCTTCGACCTCACTGCAGAACAATTCTCACACATCATCTTGGCTTACGAACCCGTTTGGGCTATCGGTACAGGCAAGACTGCTACTGCTGACCAAGCTGAAGAGATGCACGCTTTCATTCGTCAAACTATCGCTGACAAGTTCGGTGCTGAAGCTGCTGAGAACGTTTCTATCCTCTACGGTGGTAGCTGCAAGCCTTCTAACGCTAAGGAAATTTTCTCTAAGGTTAACGTTGACGGTGGCTTGATTGGTGGCGCTGCTTTGAAGGCTGCTGACTTCAAGGGCATTATCGACGCTTGGAAGGCATAAGACTATCTTCTGATTCTTAAAGAGAAATCAGAAATTGTCTTGAATTCCATTACTTTTAGGTTATAAGGCTAAAGATTTGCTTCAGCCTTATAACCTCTTTAACTCTCCATAAATTCTCTCCTTTTTTATGAAGTTTATTTATACGCTCATTGCTCTCACCCTTTTTGCAGTACAAATCCACGCACAGCAAACTTATACAGAGAAACTACGTCAAAACGAAGCTGGAAAAGGTACGGTGATTATTAATCAATCACCAGAAATAGAACAAGTGGTGAATGGAAAAGTACAACAGAAGTCTGAAACGAAAGGGCGCATCACGGCCCTACCCGCTACTGGTGACAAGCCTGTCGCTACAGGTACCTCAACCAATGAAGGCAAAATAAGCCATCACACGACCGCCACTTCACACACTTCAACTTCGCACGCAACAGCGACCAACGCTTCGAAAAAAAGCGAAAAGGCCAGAAACAATACAGCGAACAATGTATCACACGGTGGCAACTCTGCACAATCTCACACCTATATCAATCGTGTTCGTCACAAAGCTCGCGGCTACCGCATTTGCATCTTTACTGGAGGCAACTCGCGTGCTGATAAGCAGAAGGCGATTGAGATGGGCAAAAAATGCCGTGCTAAATTTCCAGAATTGGCTTCTTATCCCAGCTTTGAAGCACCACGTTGGGTCACACACGTTGGCGACTTTAAGACACGCGAAGATGCCCACAAATATGTCAGCAAAATACGCCGCACACGCATCACTTACGAAGTACGCGTCGTTGCAAGCGAAGTGAACATTCCCTATTAAATTGGAATAGTTTATCTACTCCTTTTCTCCAATCGAATTACGCAATGGAAAATGAAACTAAGTTGCAGCAACTGCAATATCATTATCACGAAATACTAAAGCTATTAGGCGAAGACGCTGAACGCGAAGGACTGCTCAAGACGCCCTTACGCGTAGCGAAAGCCATGCAAACGCTTACGCGCGGCTATGAAATGGACGCTAAGGCTGTGTTAAACTCAGCAAAGTTCAATGAGGCTTACGACCAAATGGTCATTGTAAAGGACATCAAGTTCTACTCTCTCTGCGAACACCACATGCTTCCATTCTATGGTAAAGTGCACGTAGCCTACATTCCCAATGGCTACATCACGGGATTGTCAAAGATTGCGCGCGTTGTCGACATCTTTTCACACCGCTTACAAGTACAAGAACGCTTTACCACACAAATCAAAGATTGCATTAACGAAGCGCTCTCTCCTCTCGGTGTAATGGTTGTGGTAGAGGCCAAACACATGTGTATGCAAATGCGTGGTGTTGAAAAGGATGACTCAACAACCGTCACGTCCGACTTCTGCGGTGCCTTTACGCAAGCTAAGACGCGTGAAGAGTTTTTGCAACTAATTCGAAAATAAATTCTCTCGAAGCACAATATTTAAACTCAATATTCGTTTATAATGATAGAGTATATCAGAGGCATCGTTGATGAAGTCACACCTACACAAGCCGTCATTGAGGCTTCAGGCGTAGGTTATGCTCTTAGCATTTCACTTAACACCTACACCGCTATTCAAAATAAGAAAGAGGCACGCCTCTTCGTCTATGAAGTAATTCGCGAAGACGCTTACCTACTCTTTGGATTTGCTACTCGCATCGAGCGTGACTTATTTGCATTACTACTCAGCGTATCGGGCGTTGGTGGACAAACCGCACGCATGATACTCTCTGCTTTCACCCCCACTGACTTAGCTAATATCGTTCAAACCGAAGACGCTCGATCATTAAAAAGCGTAAAGGGTATTGGACCCAAAGCAGCGCAGCGCATCATTGTCGAACTGAAGGATAAGATGACAAGCTTTATGGGCGCTACAAGTAATGAAGGCGGAACAAGCAGTAATGCGGTTGCTGCTTCACCTTTAGTTGAAGAGGCCGTACAAGCTTTGGCTGTGTTAGGCTTCTCGCCTGTCCCCACACAGAAGGTGGTTATACAGATAGTAAAGGAAGACCCCAATCTGCCCGTCGAAGGTATTATCAAAAAGGCCTTGAAAATGTTGTAGTTTCAAAGGGAAGGGGAAGGTGTTCCGAAAAATCAGCCTTTAAGATACACTCCATAAAGGATAATGATCAGTTCTAAAAATGGGCGTTTGAAGTACCTATTATATATATAGGTATATAGTGGACGTTTTATTAGGTTACAAAGCAACCGCATTTGTTCCCAACTGGAAGTTTACTGTGCGACCTCAAGCATGAAGACTTCGCCCCCCTTTTTAGTACTGTCCTAATATCAAAACACCTCAATCATAATATTTAACCATTGAGAAGTACGTTTTACCTACTGCTGCTCGCACTAGCCTCGATTGGCATAGGGGTTGGTCAAGCAGCATTTGTGCATTATAACAGAGCAACCTATAACACTGCCACTTCTGCCTCCGTAGCTCCCCACGCTGCGGAGCTTAATGGCATAAATATAGCCGATGAAGATACGCTCATCAAAGTAAAGAAGACGATACCTACCACTCTCGCTGACACTGCGCGTGGCGTTATTGACTTGCGCGACCCTGAGAACATTAAGACGCAAGGTGAATATGACGAGAACTCAGGCGGTTTCTTTTGGGGAACGAAAATGGGCGATGACTATCTTGACACTCCTTTTTCTATGACATGGAAAGAGTATCAAGACATGATGATGAAGCGCTCTATCGCCAACTATTACCGCACAAAGAATGCTGAGGAGTTTAAGGCCAAGGGCAAGGACAAGTTCGACTTTACTGACATGCACTTTGACCTCGGACCGCTAAATAAGGTGTTTGGTCCTGGTGGCGTACGCGTTAAAACACAAGGTTCGGCCGAACTTAAAGTGGGAGCAAACACTCGCTTCACTGACAACCCAAGCCTCTCTGAACGCAACCGCAAGGTGTTTGGTTTCGACTTTGACGAGAAGATTAACCTTAGCCTAAATGGTAAAGTGGGCGACAAGGTAAACATGGACTTTAACTACAACTCTGAGGCTACCTTCGACTTTGATACACAGAATCTTAAGTTACGCTACGAAGGCAAAGAAGATGAAATTATCAAACTCATCGAGGCTGGTAACGTTAGCATGCCCACTAATTCATCATTAGTGCGCGGTGCAACGTCACTCTTTGGTGTGCGAACCGACATGCAATTTGGCAAGCTAAAACTACAGACCGTGGTGGCTCAGAAGAAGTCGTCGTCGTCAAGTGTAAGTTCTAAAGGCGGTGCTCAGTTACAAAGTTTCGAGTTCTCTGCCGATGCTTATGATGAAAATCGTCACTTCTTCCTCTCACACTACTTTCGCGACCATTATGACGAGAATATGCGCCAACTACCCAACATCACTTCGGGCATCACAATTAAGCGCATCGAAGTGTGGGTAACCAATAAGACGGGTGCGACTACCGACACTCGTAATGTATTGGCTTTTACCGACTTAGCGGAACACGACAAGATAGCGAACCCTATGTGGGTAGCAGGTAGCGTAAGCTATCCTGCCAACAATGCGAACTCACTTTATGCCACGTTGAATAGCACGCTAACCGACTCTCGCAATATTTCTACAGCTACGACTACACTCGACGGTGCGGGCTTTGTGGGAGGCGTAGACTACGAGAAGTTGGAGTCAGCCCGCAAGTTGTCAAATTCTGAATATTCGGTCAACTCTGCCTTAGGCTATGTGTCGCTGAAACAATCTTTACAGACCGACCAAGTTTTGGCCGTAGCCTACGAGTATACTTACAAGGGACAAACTTATCAAGTGGGCGAACTCTCGTCTGACCGTAAAGACACGAAAGAAGTGCTCTACGTTAAGACGCTCAAAAATACCGCCTGCACTCCTCAAATGGGCAACTGGGACTTGATGATGAAAAACGTTTACTCATTAGGTGCGACCTCAGTGCAGAAGGATAAGTTTAAACTTGACATAAAACTCCTTTCAGATACTACGGGTGTTTACCTCAGCTACATTCCAGAGCCTGGCCTTAAGAATAAGAAAATACTCTCACTCGTTGGCTTAGACCGTTTAGACAATAATAATAAGATTGGTGCGAACGGCACCTTCGACTTTGTAGAAGGTTACACCATTGATGCCTCAAGCGGCCGTGTATTCTTTCCCCTTGTTGAACCCTTCGGTTCTTCTTTGGCCAAAGCGATTGGCAACGATGAGGTGGCACGCAGATACGTATTCCAAGAACTATATGACTCAACGCGCACTATTGCGAAACAAATAGCTGAGAAGAATAAGTTCATGATTACTGGTCAATACAAGGCCACACGTAATGACGAAATACAGTTAGGTGCCATGAACGTGCCACGCGGATCGGTAGTAGTTACCGCTGGCGGACAAACGCTTACTGAAGGTTCGGACTATACGGTTGACTATAACTCAGGCATTGTTCATATTCTTAATAAGAGCATTCTCGATGCCGGCACCAACATCAACGTAAGTCTTGAAAGCAACACGGACTATGGCATGCAACGCAAGACCATGTTCGGTATGAACTTTGCCTACGACTTCAGCAAGGACTTCCAAATGGGCGGAACTTTTATGCACCTTGGCGAGAAACCTCTCACCACAAAGGTGGCAATGGGTTCTGAACCTCTTAACAACACGCTTTGGGGCTTGAACCTCTCGTGGAAGAAACAGAGCCAACGCGTTACAGATTGGCTGAACAAATTGCCCTTTATTCACTGCACTACGCCTTCAAGCATTAACTTTACCGCTGAGTTTGCGCAACTCATTGCGGGTAAGAGTCAAGGAGCACAAGGCAATGCTTCCTACATTGACGACTTTGAGAACTCGAAGAGCGAGATAGACATTTCTAACCCTAAGGAATGGAATTTGTCAAGCGTTCCCTCTATGTTTGAGGAGTCGAAGTTGACCAATGATGTGCGTTATGGCTATAATCGTGCTCTTTTAGCGTGGTATTATATTGACCCTCTCTTCACACGTCGTTCGTCAAGTCTCACACCCAGCCACATCAAGAACGACTTGGCTCAGCTCTCCGACCCTGATGTACGTGAGGTGTACAAAAGCGAACTCTTCCCCAACAAGAGCGTCAACATGCAAGAGTCTAATACGCTAAGCGTACTTAACCTTGCTTTCTACCCCAATGAACGTGGTCCGTACAACCTCGATACCTCACTTGATTCTAATGGTCACTTACTCAATCCGCGCCAACGCTGGGGCGGCATGATGCGTAAGTTAGAAACATCGGACTTTGAGGCGGCCAACATCGAATACATCGAGTTTTGGATGCTCGACCCCTTTATTAAGGCACGCGATGCGGGTACAACCTTTAATGGCGACCTTTACTTTAACTTGGGCGAAATTAGTGAAGACGTGCTGAAGGACGGTAAGAAGTTTTACGAAAGTGGACTCCCCACTAACGACGACCCTTCGCAATACACGGAGACCATTTGGGGACGCGTTCCCACCCAAAATACCGTGACTTACGCCTTTAATACTTCAAGCGGCTCACGCGCTAAGCAAGATGTGGGTTTTAATGGTTTAAGTTCGGAACAAGAAAAGAGCTATCCAGCTTACGCGGAGTTTTTAAATAGCATTCAGTCTAAAGTACGTCCTGAAGTGTATGACAGCATACTCATCAGTCCGTCAGCGGATAAGTTCCACTATTATCGCGGCTCGGACTACGATAGCGAACGCCGTTCTATCTTAGACCGTTATAAGTACATTAACAATCCGAACGGCAACTCGGTCGATGCGGAAAACTCTCCTGAGCGTTATAGTACGGCCTACAAGACTACGCCCGATGTTGAAGACATCAACCAAGACTTCACGCTCAATGAGTACGAAAAGTACTACCAATACCACGTGCGCATTGACGAGAGCAACATGCAAGTAGGACAAAACTACATTGTCGACAAGCGTGTAGCAAGTCAAAAGACACGCGACGGAAAGACGCGCGAATACACGTGGTACCAATTCCGCATTCCTGTCGATCAGTACGAGAAGCGCGTTGGTGGTATTTCTGATTTCTCTTCAATTCGCTTTATGCGTATGTTTATGACAGGGTTTGAAAAGCCTGTTGTACTGCGTTTTGCTACGCTCAACTTAGTGCATGGTGAATGGCGTTCATACGAGCAAGCACTTTACCAAGGCAAGACTCCCGATGTGAGCGGCACATTAGAGGTAAGTGCTGTTAACTTTGAAGAGAACAATGCCAAAGAACCCGTCAACTACATTATGCCTCCTGGCATTAGTCGTGTAGTTGACCCTGGACAAACACAAATACTGCAGAATAACGAGCAGGCACTTTCTCTCACCATTAAGCAGTTAGCCAGCGGTGATGCACGTGCCGTGTACAAGAACACGTCACTCGACCTTCGCCGCTATAAGCATTTGCAAATGTTTGCTCATGCCAACTCTCTTATTGGCGAACAGGCCGTTGAGGACGGACAGACTTCATTGTTTATTCGTTTAGGTTCGGACTACAAGAACAATTTCTACGAATACGAAATTCCTCTGAAGATTACGCCTGCTCAAAGATATGCCGACAACACCAGCAATGCACGTATTGTTTGGCCTAACGACAATATGCTTGACATTGACTTGTCGCTGCTTACTGACACTAAGAACAAGCGTAACAAGCAAAAGGCATTAGGACTAACTTCGTATGCGCAGCTCTACTCCGAATACGACCCCTCACGTCCAGCTAATAAGGTAAGCGTAATGGGTAATCCCTCATTGGGCGAGGTTCGTACTATCATGATTGGTGTGCGCAACAACTCACGCACCGTTCAAAACGTTGAAGTGTGGGCCAATGAATTGCGCTTGCAACAGTTTACGAATAAAGGTGGTTGGGCTGCACAGTCACAACTGAACATTCAACTATCTGATCTGGCTACGGTCAACCTTACGGGACATATCGAAACCGAAGGCTTTGGTGGATTGGAAGAGACTGTAAGTCAGCGTCGCGACGACAACCTTTACGAGTATAGCGTGACCACGAGCATTAATGCTGGTAAGTTCTTGCCTGAAAAGGCTAAATTGAACGCACCTATTTATTACTCTTACGCAAAGCAACGCACTTCGCCCCGCTACAATCCGCTCGACACGGACATGGAGTTGAAGGATGCCTTAGATGCTTTGCCCGACAAAGCACAAAAGGACTCTCTCAGAAACATTGCTGAGAATGTTGTGATTAATCGCAACTTCAGCATCTCGGGAGCAAGATTTAACATTTCGACCAAGTCGCACCCTATGCCCTACGACCCCGCTAACTTTACGTTTGGCTATGCTTACTCTTCACGTAACACTACGGGCGAGACGACAGCTTGGGAGAAGAACCAAAATTGGAAGTACAACTTCAACTATAATTGGTCGCCTAACCTAAAGGCATTCGAACCTTTTAAGAAGTCGAAGAAGAAGTCTAAATGGTTCAAAATCATGAAAGACCAAAGCATCAACTTCTTACCGCAAAACATTGGTTTCAACTCTGACATTACGCGTTCTTACTACGAGCTACAGGAGCGCGACATGGAAAATCTTGATAACCAATCTCTACCTTTGAGTTGGTCGAGCGACTTCTTGTGGAACCGTTCTTTCCAATTGCGTTGGGACTTGACCAAAAACATTCACGCCAACTTCTCGTCTGGCACAAATGCTGAAATCGAACAACCCTATACGGCTGTTAATAAAGACCTTTACCCCGACCGTTATACGGCATGGAAGGACTCCGTCTGGCAAAGTATTAAACACTTAGGTCGCCCTTTAACCTATCAGCAAAACTTTGACTTCTCTTGGAAGTTGCCACTCAACAAGATTCCTCTCTTTGATTGGATTACAACAGATGTTTCCTACAACGCTACATACAACTGGGCAAGAGGCTCTGAGTTGCAAGACGGCTCTACACTCGGCAATACAATCAGCAACTCTCGCAACATCACGGGTAACGGCCGTCTTAATCTCGAAACTCTCTATAATCACTCCGACTTCCTTAAGAAAGTGAACAAGAAATATTCACAAACTCCTAAGACAAAGACGAAGCAAAACGAGAAGAAGAACTTCCAAAAGGAACTCACGCTGAAGGCAGACACGACACAGACGTTGCTTCACAACCAACGGTCTAAGAATCTACGTGTTACTGCTTTACGCACTGACGGCAGTCGTTACCCTCTGCGCTATAAGGTCGTGGATAATAACAAGATTGAAATCTTGTCAAAAGACACAGCCCGCATAAAGATTACTGTAACGCCTAAAAAGCGTAAGGAAGATCAAGGGTGGTATAAAACGCTACAATTGGGTACGCGCTTCTTAATGATGGTGCGCAACATTAGCGTCAACTATACGAACCGCTTCAACATGAACGTACCGGGATTCTTGCCAAACGTGGGCAATGTGTTTGGACAAGGAAAGTTGGGTGGTCTGCTTTCGCCTGGACTTGACTTTGCTTTTGGTGCTACCGATGAGGGTTACATCAACAAAGCGGCTCAACGCGGTTGGCTCTTAATGGCCGACAGTGTTTCTACGCCTGCCACTTCTGCTCTAACGGAGTCATTACAACTGAGAGCTACACTTGAACCATTCCGTGACGTTAAGATTGACCTCAATGCCTCACGCAACGTCAATCGCAACCGTAGCATTCAGTTCATGTTTGATGGTATGCCTACCACACAAACGGGTTCGTTTACTATGACTACCATATCTATTGGTTCGGCTTTTGAAAAGGCTGGATCACCAGACAAGGGGTACAAGAGTAAAACGTTCAACAAGTTTGTAAGTTCGCTTGAAAGCTATCGCCAACAAATTGAGCAAAAATACGTAGGAGCACCCTACCCCGCCAACTCTACGTTGGCAGGTTCAACGTTCGATCCCGCAAACGGTACGGTTAGCGCTTATTCACCCGAAGTTATGATACCAGCCTTCTTGAATGCTTATACCATGGGCAACACGGGACTGGACATCTTCCCCGCCATGCTCAAACTTTTGCCTAACTGGAGCATCAGCTATGGTGGTTTAGCTAAATTGCCAAAAATGAAGAAAACGTTCAAGAGCTTTAATCTTAATCACGCCTACAAGAGCGTTTACTCTGTGGGGTCGTACAATACGTATTCAAGCTACATGGAGTACATGAACGGATTTGGCTTTATCAACGACGTTGCATCGGGCAATCCCGTGCCTAGCTGTATGTACGACGTTACAACGGTGAGCATTAACGAAAGTTTCTCACCTCTTATTGGTGTTGACATGACTTTCCAAAACAACTTGACCGCGAAGGTTGAAATGCGTAAGACACGTGTTTTGGCCCTAAGCATGACTTCACAACAGCTAACCGAGACACGCTCTAACGATTTTGTAATTGGCCTTGGCTACAAAATTGCCGACCTCAACCTCTTTGCTCCGAAGAAAACGGTTAAGAGTAAGAAGTCTGGAACTGGCAACAAAGCCACAACCACCAATAGCCGCGGCTTTGCTAACGACTTGAACCTCCGCTTTGACCTCACACTGCGTAATCAGAGTGCTCTTAACCGCGACATTCTTACGCAGTTGACGCAAGCTACAAGTGGTAACAAGGCTGTACAAGTATCGTTCTCGGCAGACTACGCGCTGAGCAAATACCTTACGCTGACGGCTTACTACGACCGTCAGATGAACAAACCGCTTCTTACGTCAAATTCATACCCCGTTACTACACAGGATTTTGGCGTTAGCCTCAAGTTTATTCTGAACCGATAACTACATAGTTGAGAAATTGAAAGTTCTTTATATTAATTAGGAAGTACATTTCAGTTTCTCAACTTTTAAACGTTTTAAGGCAAGCATTGCCTTACAGTTTCCCCACCACTCCATAACTACCAACTTTTACAAAATGAAGATTTTCCGATTTTTCCCACACAATAAAACGAACGACAATACGTTATATAATGATGTAGACGTAACGACTATTCCTGACACCGCATTGCTAATTCAGAAGCGTCCGTTCTTCATACCTGACTTTACAAAGCAATGTATGGCTCAACTTGTGTGTTGCATTCGCATCAACCGATTAGGACGTAGCATTAGCCAGCGCTTTGCACACCGCTATTATAATATGAATGACATTACATTAGGCATTCATTTCATTGCACACGATTTACTTAAACAACTACAACATGAAAACCGCCCTTGGGAACTCGCCATTGGTTTTGACAACGCTGTTGTTGTTGCTGAAAGGAAGTGCGACACGTTGACAGAACAAATGCACGCTGACCTGCAACTTAACGACGTGACCCATTCCTGTCAATTTGAAACAAGACCTTTATTAGAAGTGATTGACAGACAAATAGAACGTATCAGCGAGTTTTACACCATGCGCCAAGGTGACATTTTACTCATGCCATTAAATATGGAAGCGCTACTAGTCAATATCGATGACAACATAAAGCTATCACTTAACGACACACACTTAGTATCGTTCAATATCAAATAAGCTGACTTTTCCCGCTAAAAGTGACAACTTACTATAAGAATATGCGCAAAAGTTTTCATGTTGTCCATACTTTCAAGTATATTTGTACGTTTTTACGTATATAACGTTTACACAAAATCTAACATTCGAACTACTTTAGCAACGATTCATACATGAGAGCTACCACCTTACTATTGTCTGCGTTAATGACGGCAAGCCTTCAAGCACAAACGTTTTGCAAAACAGAACAGTTCAACTTGGGGCAACTGCTGCCAACAGACTCTGTCAGTTTCAAAATAGAATATCCAGAATACGAAAGATTGTCAAGAAAAACCATTGACGAGCTACGCAAACAGGGATTTGAAGCTGAAGATCAAGTTCAGTTTTACATCAATCGTGGCATCAGTCGTGGCGAGACGATTGTTGACGTTGCCTACACTCCTATTGTGAAACGCAGAGGCGAATGGTTCGCTATCAAACAATACGATTTAAAGCCTATTGTACACAACAAGGGAATAAAAGCTACTTACCTACGGGCTGCTATCAAAGCGACTTTAGCGACTGATAAAGCACAACGATATGCTGATAACTCTGTCTTAGCGGAGGGGAAGTGGGTCAAAATAAAAGTCGATAAAGAAGGTATTTATCAGTTAACGAATGAACAACTAAAGAAGGCAGGGTTTACTGATCCCTCTAAAGTTCGTCTCTATGGTTACGGTGGTAGATTAATTACTGAGAACTTTGCTTTTACAGGGAAGAATGGCTTAATTGACGACTTAAACGAGGTGCCACTTTACCGCCGCGATGGGTCAGTCTTGTTCTATGCTGAAGGCGTGCTAACGTGGAATAGCGACACAAAGTTTACGCGCAACACCTTCTCTAACTATAGCTACTACTTCTTGACCGAAGCTCAAGCAGACGAAACACCTGCCTCATTAGAGACGTTAGCTGCTCCCGTAAGTGAAACCACAGAAGAAGTAACTACTGTTATCGACCATGCGCTCAACGACAACGAAGCCTTTGTTTGGTATGCCGGTGGACGTCGCTTCTACGATAATAATGAGCTACAGAATGGCCACACCTTTAAACTATCACTTCCAGGCAACACGGGGGCTGAATGTCAAATTGCCTACGACGTTACAGCCGCATCTAAAAGTACGTCTACTTTCACCATTGCCAATACGACTGATGGTAAACAAATGGCAAGCGGTTACTTCTCTAAATTAGGAGAAGGAGAAGAAGCACGCGGCTATAACGGTAGTTTTAAACTCGAAACAAATGAAGAGGCGCGATTTGCAATTTTCACACAGGCTAAAGGACGTCTTAACTACCTATACGCCACCTACCAACGCTACTTAACGCCTCAATGTAACAAGGCCTTTACGACTGAGAAGCATGGCAACATTTTACTATGCGTTGAAGGAGCCGATAATAATACGCGCGTGTGGAAGTTGGGCGACGCTCAATCACAAGTGGCCGAACTACCAGGCACGCTTTCAGGAAGTACGTATAAAGCACATGTGTTCGACGTTTCTGATCGATATGTAGTCGTTAACGTTGCCGCGAACTACGATTCTCCCACAATTGTCGGTAACGTAGAAAATCAGAATTTACACGCTGACAAGGACATCGACTACGTTATTATAGTACCAGCATCTAACAAACTTACAGCGCAAGCAGAACGTTTAGCACAAGCACATCGCGATACGAACGGACTGCGAGTTAAAGTTGTGCGTGCTGACCAATTATATAATGAATTCTCGTCAGGCACCCCTGATGCCTCTGCTTATCGCCGCTACCTCAAAATGCTCTACGATAAAGCGGAGTCAATGGACAATGCTCCTCGCTATCTACTACTCTTCGGTGAATGTAACTACGACAACCGCATGATAAGCGACGAAATGAAGAATAGCTCGCCCGACGACTATCTATTGGCCTACGAACGTAGCGAAGAGGAAAAGAAAACAGGTGAATATAAACTTGGTACGCTCTACGACTATGTTACAGAAGATTACTATGGCATGTTAGACGACAACGAGGGAAGCAATATCGTAACTGAAAAACTTGACCTCGGAATAGGTCGTTTCTTATGCAGCGATGAAGAGAGTGCTAAATGGCTCGTCGACCAAGCCATTCGTTACGACCGCAACGAAAACACTGGAGCATGGAAAAACAATATGTGGGCCATAGCCGATGCTGGTAATAACAACTTACACATGCAAGACGCTCAAGGCGTTACCAAGCAACTACAGCAATCTGCTAACGAAGGGTTCATGTTGCGCCGCATCTTCTTAGATGCTTACTCTACTGCAGCAGAGGCCAAAGGTACCACCATACCGCAAGCCACTAATAAGTTGAAGGCTTCAATGAAACAAGGGGCACTTATCTTCAACTATAACGGCCATGGTAACCCTGATCGCTTATCACATTACTTCTTAATTGACAAAAGCGATATGCAGACAAACGTTTGTTCTGCTATGCCCTTGTGGATATTTGCTTCATGCGAAATTACTCCTTACGACAACACCTATTCCGACCTTGGCCGCAACGCTCTATTCAATCGCAATGGTGGAGCCATGGGGGTAATATGTGCTTCACGCTCTGTTTATGCTAACTACAACAGCGCTATCAATAAAGGATTGATAAAGTATCTTTTCAAAAAGGACGATACCGGCAAACGCTACAGCATAGGTGATGCTATGCGTTATGCAAAGGTAGAGTTACTTACTTCTACTTCGAACGGCAATACCATTGGGTCTGACCCCACCATGAACAAGTTGAAATATACTTTTCTCGGCGACCCTGCACTCACTTTGGCATATGCCGAGACGGGTATAGCCATTGATAGCATTGACCACGTTCCATTAGGTGCTAACTCATTTAGCAACATGGCCGTTGGCCGTCCTATCCAATTCTCTGGATACGTCTACAACAATGCAAGCAATCCTTCTCCCGACACAAGCTTTAATGGAACTCTTTATGCGACTATCTTCGCACCTTTACAATCCATCACATGCAAAGGTACGGGCAACACTACTGCCAAGAACTTCCAATATACCGACTATACGCAAAACATGTTTGACGGAAAGGTGGAAGTAAAAGATGGCAAATTTACAATAGACGTTATCATACCACGTGGCGCTGAACTTTCGACCAACGCCTCAAAACTATCGCTTTATGCTGTTAACAATGATAACACCAAGGAGTTTAACGGAACGTTTGACCGCTTCTGCTTTGGGCGTAGTGCCAATACGGAAGAGGCTGATACCATAGGTCCTAACGTCTACATGTACCTCAATGCGCCCGACTTTCCCAATGGTGGCTTTGTAGGGGCAGACGCCACGCTTTATGCCACCATTGCTGACTCGTCAGGAATATCAATGATGTCGGGCAACTTAGGCCATGATATGGAACTTTGGTTCGACGGCAATAGAAATGAAGTATATAAAGTAAGTGACTACTTCACCCTATCAGCTGGCAAGTATAACGAAGGGCTGCTCACCTACCCCTTACCCACACTCTCATTAGGAGCACACACTGCTACACTACGAATATGGGACGTATTCGATAACAATACAACAACAACTCTGTCATTCAACGTTACAGATAAGGAGCAACCCAAATTCGACGTATCAGCCACGACGTTAACGCCTACTGTATCGACACGCTTTATCACGACCTTCACCGAGCGAGCTAATTCTGAATCGACTACTCCTGTGATAACAGAAGTATTCAACGTATCAGGCCTACGCGTATGGCATAATAAGGCAGACATCGCAGCTGGCGTAAGATATGCCTCATTTAATTGGAACTTGACTGATTACGCAGGCAACAAAGTTCCCGCAGGCGTTTATCTTTACCGAAGCAAGGTCGGTGATAAAGAGACTTCAACTAAAAAGATTATTATACGATAAGGATATAAACGAACGATGACACGAAATAACTCCACACTGCTAACAAGCAGTGCCCTCCTACTTTTAGGCCTCGCAACAGTGCAATCAGCAAAGGCTGAAGATGAAGTACGCGACCAATTCAATCCAGTTCGCACAGGTGTTACCTCACTCAGCGTAGCCCCCGATGCGCGTGCTGGAGGTATGGGCGACGTGGGTGCTGCAACCGACCCCGATGTACACTCACAATATTGGAATCCAGCCAAATTTCCCTTCACCATATCACGTGCAGGCATAGCCATCAACTACACCCCATGGTTGCGTAAACTCACAACAGGTATCGCATTGCTCAACGCTGCAGGCTATGTCCGCTTAGGAGACTACCAAGCTCTTAGTGCTTCACTTCGCTACTTCACATTAGGTGAAGTAGAAGGAGGCGAAAACATTACCGTGCGTCCCTACGAAATGAGTTTCGATGCAGCCTACTCACGTATGTTGAGCGAGAAGTTCTCGGCAGCCGTAGGTCTACGCTACATCTACTCTGATATATCTGGCCACTACGACGACAATTCTACCGCAGGATCTGCCTTTGCTGCAGACATTGCGCTTTATTACAACACCTATTTAATGATGGGACAACGCGAGTGTCAGTTAGCATGGGGCTTAAATATCAACAACATTGGTAGCAAAATCTCATACGGCGACGACCGCTCTTACTTCATTCCCACCAACCTACGCTTAGGTCTGAGCTACATGATTCCCCTTAACGAATACAATCGCATAAGCATCTCGGCCGATGCCAACAAACTCCTCGTACCCTCCATGCCCTTGCAAGGATCTGACGAGACTGACGAAGACTACCAAGAACGATTGGACCGCGAATATTACAACAAGTCGTCAATCAGCGGCATCTTTACATCGTTCGGTGACTCTGAACGCGGCTTTAAAGGTGAAATGGAAGAGATTCAGTGGAGCATCGGTGCAGAATATACTTACAACGACAAATTCTCTTTGCGCGCTGGTTATCATCACGAAAGCAATATGCAAGGCAACCGAAAGTATGCCACTGTAGGTGCAGGATTTCGCATGAACGTTATGGCCATTGACGCAGGCTATGTCATCGCCACCTCTGCCTCTAACCCTCTCGACCAGACACTCCGCGTTTCGCTCACATTCGACATGGACGGCATTCGCGACCTTTTCGGGAAACGACGCTAATTCCACCCTATCCTAACACTTCCAAAAAGTTCAATCACCTATGAAAATCAGAGTTGGAATGGGGTACGACGTACATCAGTTAGTACCCAATCGCCCCTTATACCTTGGCGGAATAAGAATTGAACACACATTAGGCCTGTTAGGCCACAGTGATGCCGACGTACTCATTCACGCTATATGCGATGCCATGTTAGGAGCTGCCAATATGCGCGATATTGGTTACCACTTCCCCGACACTGCAGCCGACCTCGAAGGCATAGATAGTAAAATATTACTCAAAGAGACTACCCAACTTTTAGCCGACAAAGGATGGCGAGTGGGCAATGTAGATGCCACTGTCTGTGCAGAGAAGCCCAAACTTAACCCTCACATACCGGCTATGAAAGCCATCTTAGCCCCCTTAATGAATATCACAGAGGAAGACGTAAGCATCAAAGCCACTACTACTGAGAAGCTAGGCTTCACAGGTCGACAAGAAGGTATCTCTGCATACGCCGTTGTGTTAATCGAAAAAGATAATTAGGACGAAAGATCTCTATATAAGACTTTTGCTCAAAAAAAAACTTCTGCAACTTTTGCAGAAGTTTTTTTATTCTTGTAATGATGCTACATCATCACTTGATTAAGCGAGAAGTTGCCCATAATCTTTGAGCGATCTACATGGCCACGAATGCCAGGAATTGACCCCGTAGACGTATACTGCCACATAATATAATCTTTCCCATCGTTCAGTGTGGGCGAGTCACTACGATAACGCGCTATCATAAAATGATAGTCTTTAAACTCTCCCTGCAAGTAACGATTGTAAAAATTGTGATAGGTATACAACAAAGGCTTTTTGCCGTAGAACTCCGTCACTCGTTCTATAAACGAACGCAAGTCAGTAATAAAAGCCTCATCACTCACTGAGCCACGATGTTCAATATCAATAATAGGCACGAGGTCTTGGTCATCGTACTTTACCACTGCCGTCATGTTGTCAAATTGCTTTTTCCAATCAACATTAGGACGATAGAAGTGGTAACTCCCCACGCTCAGTCCCACACGACGAGCTTCCTCAAGGTTTCGCTCATAAGTATCATCCACCAAAGAAGCACCTTCGGTCGCCTTTAAATAAACGTAGGATATAGGTGTACCATTCACGACAGCGTCCCAATCTATACGTCCTTGATAATGCGACACGTCAATTCCTTCCTTATATTTAGAGTTAATTCGAGCATTTGACGAACGCATAAATACAGCCGCGGCATGTATCATACGCTTCTCGCCCACAGCCTTACTTGCTAACACGTCAGGTTCAGTAGCAACATACGCTGCCATACCACGACCTTGGTTCTTGTCTTTCTTTCGAGCCATAGCCGTAGCTGGTATCGTGGCTAACATAGCGAAAGCCAACGCGTACGTTCCTATTTTAAATAACTGATTTTTCAAAGTCCATTTTATCTCCATACGCGCAAAATTAAGAAATTATCCCAACATAGTCAAAAAAACAGTTTGATTATTAAACTTTTTTCAAAAAAGCATACAATATGACAAGTAAAAATACCTAAGCGAAAAGCACAAGCACGTAAAAATTAAGTATTTCTAAAGTGTCCTAAAAAGAATAATTATTGTCCTTTTCAGTATATTTTACCTACCATTGGTTCTTTGATTATTTGTGTTTTTATAACTTTGCATCGCCACTGTAAAAAAACTCTATAAAGTACAGATGGTAAGAAACATGACCTATTTCATGTGTCAAAAACTAAAAAACAATGTTCAACACAAAAACCTTATTATTGGGGGTATTGTCACTTCTTACATTCATGTTTACAGCATGTAGTAATGAAGATGAAACTGTAGATACCCACGCTACCACGATGCAAGTAGCTTTAACGCCTGAAGAAGTTCTTAACATCACCTACAATGGGATTACATATAAAAATGTACCTATAGCCTACGATTCTAACGGAGATTTGATATTCCTTGACAATGCGTTTTCAAAAATCTATCAGCACGATCTTGCAAACAATCCCCATTGGTCTGTAGCAATGAAAGGCAGAAACGACATTGAGTTCTTTACTGACTTAAACTCCAATTTAAAAGCCAATGGGGTTGAATTAAGTACCGCTACAGAAATAGCATCTTCTAAAAGTTGTTTCCGTTTGTCTCGTTCAACATCTGATAACTACTATGACTACGCGACATTAACGCTATATGATGACAGAGACTACAAAGATAGGCATTTAGATTTCACTTTAAACGATACGTTAATGGCTACAGAAGTTCGAAATTTAAAGAAAAGCCCTTGGAAATTTAACGATAAATGCTCTTCATTAAAAATTGCGAATTTTATTGTCAACGACCCTAAGCAATACATAATTCTCGGGACTTTTGAAGTTCCTTGCTCAGATGTTGATGCAGTATTTATCGGCTATGACGATAGAAAATTTACAGATAGGACAATCACATGTGTTGCTCATGCGGCAGAAAGGAAAGAATGTGCAAGTTTGCCTGGATTTAATGACAAGCTTTCTTCTTTCAAGTTTTTCCTCGCCCAAAAAGGAATGTATGCAAGCTCTTTTTAATTGCTATTGTACATAATCAATTAACAAAGTAGTAATGACTAAAAAAGTTCTATTTACATATTGTTTTTGCTTATTTTGCCTATCATTAGTTTACATAGCTTGTAGCGATGATGATGACGGCTCAGCTATATCACACCCTAGCTATCGAGATGGAGTTTATGAAGGAGAAAAACTTTCTGTTACATTAGATGGCAAAGAAGTGCCTACCATAGAAAAAGTGACACTAACTTCTGAATTTCTAAAAAACAGACCCATCATAGAGCCACACACCAATTCGACGTGGGCAGCAGCAGACCCTACTTATACAACTGTAGTTAAAGTCATAGGATTTCCAACAAAAAGAGAAACTACCACATTTGAGACTATTTCTGATATGGAAGGATTTAGCGGAACAACTACCATAGCCAATATCACCTACGACTACACAGCTACATTCACTGGCCACCCATTAGATTGGCATAAGAATCAAGGATTAATTTTACAGTTTACCACCAAATGATAAATCTGAAAAATTACATGTTAGCATTAGCGGGGAGCATTATGTTTCCCGCTAATGCTACGTTCGCAGCAAGCATTATAGTACAGCCTGATACATTAATTGAAACGCCCCATAGTTTAAAAGAGGCGATTGTTTCAGGTTTTGGCCCAGAGCAAAACTTAAAAACGCCCGAAATGGGACATGTGTCACTAAATGAAAATATGATAAATAGGCAGCCCGTTATGTTTGGCGAGCCTGACATCGTAAAATCATTGCAAGCACTACCTGGTGTATCACAAGGAGTTGAGGGTTTTACAAGTTTGCTCGTTAGAGGAGGCGATAATGATCAAAATTTGTTTTTATACCAAGGGCTACCACTTTATCATGTAAGTCATATCGGAGGTATTTTTTCATCGTTTAATGTAGCCACCATTAATCGCGTCGATTTCTATAAATCGTCCTTTCCTGCAATTTATGGAGGACGCATTTCGAGCATTACTGACATAAAGACAAAGCGACCTGATTTTGAACAATTTCACGGTAGAATAAATATTGGACTTTTAAGTGCCAATGTCTTTTTAACTGCACCTATTGTTAAAAACAAAACGGCATTTAGCGTTGGAGTAAGGCGTTCGTGGATAGATGTCGTTTCTATTCCGACATTGGCCATCATTAATAGTGCAGAAAAGAAAAAAGGCAAAAGACATATTGCGAACTACGCTTTTATGGATTTTAATGCTCGCATTGACCATAAGCTGAATGATAAGATTTCTACCTATCTTATAGGCTACTATGGACATGACAACTTTAAAATTGGACAAAGAGAGTTTGAAGCCAATGACGATAACTCTGTGGGTGTTAATGGACAACCAAACACAAATAGCTCAAAAGGTACTCACTTTTATGACGAAAACACCAATAAACTATCGTGGGGCAATTGGGGTGTATTAGGTGCACTTGATTGGTTAATAGGAAAAGGACTTTTAACCACATCATTATACTATAGCGACTACTCATCAACCTATAGTCAGAAAAGAGAATACCAATCAGACACTGCCGATCAGTCAACATACGGATTTAATCTGCGTAAAACAGATAATAGCATTCACGATATTGGCATAAAAATAAATTATACTGCCGACTTTTCACACCTATATCAGTTGCACGTGGGAACAGGTTACGTGCTACATGACTATTTACCAGAACAATTACTAAATAAATCAACATCAAAAAATTTTACACTTAATGATGATAATCATTGTTCACGCATAAAGGCAAATGAAGCTTTTATCTATGCCGACAATACGTTTAACTTTACTGATGCAATAGCACTTAATTTAGGACTACGCAGTACAATATACAACATACAAAACCACGAATTTGCTTCAATTGAGCCTAGAACATCAATCAAATATGCCATAAGTGATAACTATAGTATAAAGTTGGGATATGCGCGAATGACTCAATATGTTCAGCAAATTTCAAGTAATTACATTAATCTACCAACCGACTTATGGCAACCCATTACCAAACAATTCGAGCCACTATATAGTAATCAATATGCCATTGGACTCTATGGAGCATTACCCTACGCCATATACTTTTCAGCTGAAGGTTGGTATAAGCAGATGAACAATCTATTAGAGTACCGTGAAGGCATTTCTGTCCTTAACCCACAACTTAATTGGGCTGACAAACTAACCAATGGTAAAGGGTGGAGCTATGGAATTGACCTAAGTTTTACAAAAGAAGTAGGTTCCTTTACGGGCACAATAGGATATGGATTAATGTGGAACTGGCGAAAATTTAGTCAATTAAATCATGGGGTAAAGTTTCCAGCCAAATTTGACAACCGACACAAAATCAATATTAACGCGGCCTATAAATTAAACGAAAAAGTTGAGTTCAATGCAGGTTGGACCTATATGACAGGCAACAGATTGACTTTATCAATGTATAATTACGACATTCCTGGAAGTCAATTTCCTGATGCACCGACAGTAGGCCCTCCAGGTTATGGAAACGAAATTGACGGCATTGACTATTATTCGTCTCGCAACAATGTAAGAATGCCGGCTTATCATCGATTGGACATTGCTATAAACATAAACAAAAAGCTTAAGAAAGGGAGAAAGGCCATTTGGAATGTTAGCTTGTATAATGCATACTGCCACATGAATGCTATAACCATTCAGAAAGACAACGAGAATAATGTCTTTTTTACCTCCAATAAAGATAAATGGCACCGAGCTTTCAAGACATTAAGTTTTATACCCACCATTCCATCTGTATCATATACTTACATCTTCTAAACGACAAGAATATGAGCAAATATTCAAACCTGCTATTCAGCGCTCTACTAGCATTACTTACTACATCGTGCTATCATGAGGTAGATCTTGATGATTTTAAGAACAATGAAGGCAAGAATTTACTTACGCTTAACTCACTTATATATCCTGATTCTGTAATCGCAGTCTCAGCAACACGCCCCTATTTCTTCTCAGATAAGCACAACGAACGTACATATATAAAGGGGCTCAATATATTACTCTCTATCAACGGACAAGAATGTGAGACTCTTACTTATAATGAATCAAGACATCTTTACCTATCAACAATAAAGCCCAAGCAAGGAGACATTGTCAAAGTAAGTACTGTATTTAATGATAAATTAGTTGAAGCTTACGATACCATTCCCTATCGTGTATCATTACTTGACATCGATGTGAAACGACGTGGGCCACTTGCCATTTATACCGATCGTGATTTTGTTTTCACCTATAGCATTACCTTTGACGACCCTACAAACGAAACTAACTATTACTTCTTACAGTGGAATGAAGTAGACGCACAAAGGGACGTCATGATGGGAGAAAGAGACTTTACACATGAATTGGTGTTTCAAGCACTTGCAAACGATATACATGAAACACTACCTGGGTGGAAGCCCTATTGTGCTTATGGTCTGCCTTTTTCGGATCGTGGTATCAACGGACAACGACACACACTTGTGTTAGAAGAGACAGTACAAGCCGACAGATACAGTGGTGGCTGGCGAAAGCCTGAAATGAAACGCAACTTCAAGCTTTACGCTATTTCAAAACAGTACTACCAATACTTAGTTAGCGTATTGGTTAACCAAACCGACGATCGAGGATTACAAGGAGGAATGATTGACCTTGGCATAGCTGACCCTATTAAGATTTATTCTAACATATCAGGAGGCATTGGCATTTTGGCAGGATACACTATTTCACAAAAGACAATCAATGTCTTTGATAGCGTTGGAGAAATACCAAGACAATAGTATTAATATAGAAAGTGTAAAAGGCTCATCAGACACGTTCTGAATGAGCCTTTTGCTATAATATGGTAATGTCAAATAATAAGAAGAGGAAAAGCTATCGCCTATGAATACTTCGTATTGCAACCATTTTGCGCATATCTCCTATGATTACAAAAGGTATGGGTTCATCTGCTTTTCTTCTGCTATGGTGGTCATTTCGCCATGTCCGGGCAATACTTTTACTTGAGGCGGAAGCGTAAGTACGTTTTGACGTAAGGAAGCTACGAGCGAAGCTTGATTACCACCAGGGAAGTCGCAGCGACCAATGGCATGGCGAAACAAACTATCGCCACTAAATAAGACGCCCTCTTCTGCGCAATAATAGCATACGCCACCAGGAGTATGACCTGGAGTTGCTCTTACTTGCAACGTGATATGCCCAATGTGCACTTCGTCACCTGCACTCAGATATTGCACGACAGGGGGCAACTGTAGTGGATAATCTACACGCAAGAATGCTTTGGTCTGCTCCGCTGCATGCTGATAAGTATCTTTGTCATCCATACCGAGTTCCACGCCGATACCATAAGTGTCATATATGTATTGGGCACCAAACAAGTGGTCAAAGTGGGCGTGCGTATTAAGCAAATGGGTTAACTTTAAGTTATGCTCGGCTATAAAGTCTGTTATATCCCGTTGCTCCTCGGGATAGAATGCACCGCAATCAATTATAGCAGCGTCAAGCGTAGCTTCGTCCCATAACAGATAGCAATTCTCTGCTATCATATTTACCTCAAACCGTGTTATCTGCATAGCAATTAAAGTTGTATATAAGTTACCTTCTTAGTAGTGAAGAACTCATCTTCGAAGTAATCGCTTAGGTTCCACACCTCAGATGTATGCTTAAAGGGAGCCAACTCTTCAGCCAATTCTCCACCCTTCAAACAAATTAAGCCATTGGGCAAAGCATTTCGCTGTTCGCGACTGATGTTCTTACGCACCAATTTTACAAGGTCGGCAGCATTCATCACGGCGCGACTCACTACGAAGTCATACTTACCCTTTTCTTCCATCACATTGCGATGCTCTACCTCTACGTTTTTCAAACCGATTGCTTGAGCCACAGCCGCAGCCACTTTTGTTTTTTTGCCAATACTGTCGATTAGCTTAAAGTGGCATTCAGGGAAGAGTATGGCCAAAGGTATGCCTGGGAAGCCTCCCCCCGTACCGATGTCCATAATATTACTTCCCGCACGGAACTGTATCACCTTGGCTATGCCCAAAGAGTGTAATACGTGGTGAGCGTAAAGATTGTCAATATCCTTACGCGATATAACATTAATCTTTGCGTTCCACTCACGATAGAGTGCATCCAGTTGTTCAAACTGTCGCTGCTGAGTTTCAGTCAACTCCTTAAAATATCGAAAGATTACCTTTGCGTCCATTTTTTTAACTTTTTGCTGCAAAGGTAGTAGAAAAATATATAACTTTGCAAACTGAAACATTTGAAACTTACTAGAAAGAACAAAAATGGTGTCAGAGACTAAGTACATTTTTGTGACTGGAGGCGTTGCCTCGTCACTCGGTAAAGGTATCATTGCCGCTTCAATTGGCAAATTGTTACAAGCTCGTGGATTTAACATCACGATTCAAAAGTTCGACCCTTACATCAACATCGACCCCGGTACGCTCAACCCCTATGAACATGGCGAGTGTTACGTGACCGACGATGGGCAAGAGACAGACTTAGACCTCGGACACTACGAACGCTTTACAGGCATTCACACTACACGCTACAATAACTTTACGACAGGACGCATCTACCAAAGCGTTATCGATAAAGAGCGCCGTGGCGACTACCTTGGCAAGACCATTCAGGTTATTCCCCACATCACCGATGAGATAAAGCGCGATATGCTTTATTTAGGCAAAACCAAGAAGTACGACTTCGTTATCACCGAAATCGGTGGCACCGTAGGCGACATCGAAGGCCAACCCTTCCTTGAAGCCATTCGACAGTTAAAATGGGATTTGGGTAAGAACGCTGTATGCATTCACCTTACCTATGTGCCTTACCTCGCTGCCGCAGGCGAATTGAAAACGAAGCCAACGCAACACTCTGTTAAAGAGTTGCAAAGTCTTGGTATTCAGCCCGATATCTTGGTATTGCGTGCAGAACATGAGTTGGGCGCTGCGCTACGCCGTAAGATAGCCGCTTTCTGTAATGTTTCACCCGAGGCCGTTGTTCAAAGCCTTGATATGCCTACTATCTACGAAGTACCTCTTCGTATGCAAGAACAAGGACTTGACGCAACGATACTTCGCAAGCTTGACATGCCTGTAGGCGACACTCCAGGGTTAGGCCCTTGGCGTTCTTTCCTTGACCGACGCCACAAAGCTACTGAGATTATTAACATCGGCTTGGTAGGCAAGTACGATTTACAAGATGCCTATAAGAGCATACTCGAAGCCCTTTCACAGGCTGGCACTTATAACGACCGTAAAGTAAAATGTCACTTTATCAACTCTGAGAAGATTACGCCAGAGAATGTCAGCCAAATGTTAGAAGGCATGGATGGCTACGTAATATGCCCAGGATTTGGCCAACGCGGCATCGAAGGTAAAATCATTGCCGCACAATATTGCCGCGAACATAACCGTCCGACATTTGGCATTTGCCTTGGTATGCAAATGATGGTAATCGAATTTGCACGCAACGTATTAGGCTTAACCGATGCCAACTCAGCTGAAATGGACGCTAAGACCGAACACAACGTTATTGACCTCATGGAGGATCAGAAGAACATTACCAATATGGGTGGTACAATGCGTCTTGGAGGTTATGAATGTACCTTACGCAAAGGTAGCCGCGTGCGCGAGATTTATGGTAAAGAAATTATACGTGAGCGCCACCGCCATCGTTATGAGTTCAATAACGACTTCCGCTCACAATACGAAGTTGCTGGTATGGAATGCGTAGGTACCAATCCCGACACCGACTTAGTCGAAATCGTAGAGGTTCCTACCCTCTCTTGGTACGTCGGTACGCAATTCCACCCCGAATATTCAAGCACGGTGCTTAAACCGCACCCCTTGTTCCTCGACTTCGTAAAGGCTGCAATTGAAAATAAAAAATAATAATTGGGTGAATGGGTGAAGACAGGAGGCTCACCGCCTCCTATCCCATTACCCGCAAACCCGTTAAAGCAAGACATGGACAAAAACACAATCGTTGGATTAGTGCTAATGGCTGCTGTTATTATAGGCTTTGGTTGGTACAATAGCAACCAAGAAGCACAATTACAGCACGCCTCTCAAACAGAGCAAACTTCTCAAGGTAAAAACAAAGCTACTTCTAATAATGCAGAAGCAGCACAAAAGCCGTTGTCTTTCTCTCAAGCCGATAGTACCGACATCTTCTATGCTGCTACTAAAGGACAAGCACAAGAAGTTGTATTGAAAAACGAGAAAGTAAGCGTTAAGATTAACACAAAAGGTGGTGCTATTAGCGAAGTAAAGCTAAACGGATACAAGAGTTATAAGGACTTTGAAGCGAAAAACGAGAATCCACTTACGCTTTATAACGCAAAGGACGCTGGCCTTAACTTTAAGGTTGACACGAAAGAAGGTACACTTAGCTTTGAAGACTACTACTTCACCCCTATCAATGCCACCGATAGCACTGTCACGATGCGCCTTAATGCTAACAATGGTGCAAGCATCGACATTGAATACCAACTTTTGCCCAACAATTACTTAGTTAATTTCTCAGTAAAGGCAAACGGACTGCAAAAGTACTTCCCTGGAGCTACGCAAACAATTCTCTTAGATTGGCACGACCGCGTAGCACAACAAGAGAAGGGCTTCTACTTCGAGAACATGTATTCAACGCTTACCTACAAAAAGCATGATGATGACACCAAAAAGATGTCAGAAAACGAAACGCAAGAAGAAAGCGTTACGGAAAGCGTTGATTGGATTGCTTTCAAAAACCAATACTTCAGTTCTGTACTGCTTGCAGCAGAACCGCTGAAGAACGTTAACGTCAAGAGCGAGCAGTTAGAAGAAGGCTCTGGTTACTTAAAGAACTATAGTGCCAACATGATTGCAAGCTTCGACACAAAGGGAGCGAAAGCAACAAAGTTCCAATTTTACTTTGGCCCTAACAACTATCGTTTGCTGCAATCAATGGACGATTACAAGATCTCAACACACGACAACGACCTTCAAGGACTCGTTTACTTAGGTTGGCCAATTGTAAAGTGGATTAACCGTTTCTTTACGCTTTACATCTTCGATTTCTTCACACGCCTTGGTTTGCCAATGGGTATTGTGCTTTTGCTCATTACGCTATTACTTCGTGCGATTGTCTACGTGCCTACACGCAAGAGCTTCCTGAGCAGTGCTAAAATGCGTGTACTGAAGCCTAAAGTGGATGAAATCGCAGCAAAGTACCCCAAGCAAGAAGACGCCATGAAGCGTCAACAAGAGACCATGACGCTCTACTCACAATACGGTGTCAGTCCTATGGGCGGTTGCTTGCCTATGATTATTCAAATGCCTATTTGGATTGCCATGTTCAACTTTGTGCCCAACGCTATTGAGTTGCGCCAACAAAGTTTCTTATGGGCCGATGACTTGTCTACCTACGACTCGCTCATCTCATGGAACACCAACATTTGGGGCTTAGGCAATCACCTCAGTCTATTCTGTCTCTTATTCTGCGCAACGAACTTGCTCTATAGCTTTATGACTATGCGTCAACAGCGCGAGACGATGTCGGGCGAACAAGCACAGCAGATGAAGATGATGCAATGGATGATGATGCTCATGCCACTCTTCTTCTTCTTCATGTTTAACAAATACTCAGCTGGTCTTAACTACTATTACTTCATCTCATTGCTTTTCAGCGCATTGACCATGTGGTACTTACGCAAGACTACAGACGACAAGAAACTTCTTGCTAAACTTGAAGCCAACTATCAAGCAAACAAAAACAATCCCAACAAAAAGCCAAGCGGATTGGCTGCTCGCTTAGAAGCTTTGCAAAAGCAACAAGAAGAAATGATGAAGCGTCAGCAAGAAATCCAGCAACGCAGACAACAGAAATAATTAAAATCATCTTTTATTATTAAGAAGCTAAAAGCTATTCCTCTTATGGTTTTGGCTTTTAGCTTCTTTTTTTATAGACCTACATTCTTTTACTCCCCTCTTTCCCTATTCCAACATGAATTTAATCCGAACAATGCTTACAGCCTCTATGATTGCTACAAGCACTGCCATTATCACACCCGCTATGGCACAAGATTTTATAGGCAAGCAACAGCCAGTCTTACAATCAGACCGCATGACCCCTGAAGCACTTTGGGCTATGGGTCGCATCGGTGGCTTCAAAGTATCTCCTAACGGCAAGCAAGCCGTATACGCTGTAACTTATTACAGTGTTAAACAAAATAAGAGTCACTCAGTACTTTACACACTCAATCTCAACTCACACAAGTCTACACAACTCACGACAAGCACCCATAGCGAAATGGGAGCCACCTACGTTAATGGTGGAAAAGAGATTGTTTACCTCTCTTCCGAATCGGGCAGCAGTCAACTTTGGAAGATGAACGCTGACGGCACATCACGTCAGCAAATTAGCCACACACAGAGCGACGTGGCTGACTTTCTATTCTCGCCCGACGAAAAGAAGGTTATTCTCATCATGGAGGTAGACCAAAACCATAGCATTCAAAAGAACGATGCCGACTTACCTTTAGCCACGGGTATGGTGATAAATGACCTCATGTATAAACATTGGGATACATACGTCACCTCTGCGCCCCACCCTTTTATTGCTGATTTTGACGGCTCTACCATAACAAACGCACAAGACATACTGAAAGGCGAACCCTACGAATGTCCCATGATGCCCTTCGGAGGCATAGAACAATTAGCATGGAGTCCTGATTCGAAATCCATTGCCTACACTTGTCGCAAGAAGGTGGGCAAAGATTATGCTATTAGCACCGATAGTGACATATTCCTTTACGATACGACAACTGGTAGCACTACCAACCTTTGCAAACCTGCAAACTATAGTGCACCAGCAGTCGAGGCGGATCGTTCGTTAAAAAACCAAGCAGTTAATCACCCCCGTACAGACTGCAACATGGGTTACGACCAAAATCCACAATTCTCACCTGACGGACGCTACATTGCTTGGAGCAGTATGGAACGCGACGGCTACGAAAGCGACCGTACTCGCTTATGCGTACTTGACTTGCGTAGTAAGAAGAAAAACTACGTTACCGAAAAGTTCGAAAGCGGTGTGAATGAGTTCTGTTGGAGCAAAGATAGCAAGACGCTCTACTTCACTGGCGTATGGCACGGCAAGACCAATATTTATCAAACCAATCTGAAGGGTGAACACAAAGCACTCACTAACGACGTAGCCGACTACTCTTTATTAGGTCTCTCACCCGACGGAAAGAGTCTATACTGCAAGCGTCAGAGCATGAGCAGCGCAGACGAAGTGTTTGTACTTCCTATAAAGAAAGAGGCTAAAGTTCAACAGCTTACAGAAGAGAACAAATTCTTTTACGACAACCTTACCTTTGGCAAGGTTGAAGAACGTTGGGTAAAAACCATTGACGGCAAAGAAGAACTATGCTGGGTTATCTACCCTCCCCACTTCGATCCCAGTAAGAAGTACCCCACCCTGCTCTTCTGCGAAGGTGGTCCACAATCACCCGTTAGCCAATTTTGGAGCTTCCGTTGGAACATGCAAATCATGGCAGCCAACGACTACATCGTCATAGCCCCCAACCGTCGCGGTTTACCAGGCTTTGGCATGGAATGGCTGGAAGAGATTTCGGGCGATTACTCAGGACTCTGCATGCAAGACTACTTAAGTGCAATTGACGACATTGCCAAAGAGCCCTATGTTGATAAAGACCATTTAGGTGCTGTAGGCGCAAGTTTCGGTGGCTATAGCGTCTATTGGTTAGCTGGCAATCACAACAAACGCTTTAAAGCATTCATCGCTCACGACGGCATTTACAACACGCAACAACAGTATGTTGAAACGGAAGAAATGTGGTTTCCCAACTGGGACATGGGTAGCGCACCTTGGAAGAAAGCAGCTGACGGACAAGTGCAAAAGGTGTTTACTACCTCACCCCACCTTTACGTTGATAAATGGGACACTCCCATTCTGTGCATTCATGGTCAAAAAGACTTCCGCATAGAATACACGCACGCAGAGTCTGCCTTCAACACGGCACGTATGCGTGGCATTGATGCTCAACTGCTTTTATTCCCCGATGAAAATCACTGGGTACTAAAGCCACAAAACGGCATATTATGGCAGCGCACCTTCTTCCGCTGGTTAGATAAATATTTAAAATAATACATACACTTTATGAAAGAAATGATTCAACAAAAGCTGAGCGACTCTAAATCTGCTCGCTGGACAGCCCTCGTCATTGTCAGCGTTACAATGATGTTCGGCTACTTCTTTACCGACGTGATGTCACCGCTCGAACCCCTCCTTACAGCCGCCAAAGCTAACGGCGGACTCGGTTTGGGTTGGACGAGTGACGAATATGGCTTCTTCTCTGGAGCATACGGTTACTTCAATGTATTCTTGCTGCTGCTTTTCTTTGGCGGCATCATACTCGACAAGTTTGGTATTCGCTTTACGGGCATTATGTCTACCATTTTGATGTTCGGTGGTGCATTGATTAAATGGTACGCTGTTAGTCACGACTTTGACGGAACTATCGCTGTACCTTTCTTTGGTAGTTATCACACACAAGTCGTTTTTGCCGCTACAGGATTTGCCGTTTACGGTGTAGGCTGCGAGATAGCAGGTATCACCGTAAGTAAGGTAATCGTAAAATGGTTTACAGGTCACGAACTTGCACTGGCTATGGGTTTACAAGTAGCCTTAGCACGTATTGGTACAGCAGGAGCTTTGGCCTTAGCATTGCCTTTTGCCAAGGCTATGGGAGGCGTATCTGCCTCAGTAGGTCTCGGTGCTGCCATGCTTTGTGCTGGCATGATTGCCTTCATCGTATATTGCATTATGGATAAGAAAGAGGACGCTTCAGCTGCTGCTGTACAATCAGAACCTGAAGAAGGATTTAAGTTCTCCGACCTCGGCACACTCTTCTGCAACCGCGGCTTCTGGTATGTTGCTGTCCTCTGCCTCATGTTTTACGCGGGTGTATTCCCCTTCCTTAAGTTTGCCACCAAACTAATGGTAATGAAATACAACGTGCCTGAAGCTACTGCAGGACTCATCCCAGCCATGCTTCCCTTTGGTACAATTTTCCTTACTCCCCTCTTTGGTAGCATTTACGACAAATATGGCAAGGGCGCGACGCTTATGTTAATCGGTAGTACTCTGCTCACGTTGGTACATATCACCTTTGCTCTACCGCTCAACTCATGGGTATTGGCCATTATCGTAATGATCGTATTGGGCATCGCTTTCGGTCTTGTGCCTTCAGCTATGTGGCCTTCTGTACCTAAAATCATTCCTATGAAGCTCTTAGGTACGGCCTACGCACTTATCTTCTACATTCAGAATATCGGTTTGGCCCTTGTCCCCGTATGGATAGGTAAAGTCAACCAAGCTAATACAATGGCCGACGGTAAGACCATTGACTACACACAATCAATGACAATCTTTGCTTGCTTCGGTGCAATCGCTATCGTTATTTCATTGCTCCTCATCATGGAGGACAAACGTAAGGGATACGGCCTACAAAAGCCTAACATAAAGAAGTAATAGAAAAGTCACCATAAACCCGTGAACGCTGCTATTAATAAAAAGATAGCAGCGTTCTTTTTTATCATTATATCTTGCCTCGAAAGACATTTTTTAGGCTAACAAAACTAATATTTTTACAATAAGAAGACATAAAAGCATTGTAAATCAAAAGAAAGTTGTACTTTTGCACCGCCGTTACGAGATAGCGGCATAATTCAAACCTATTAAAACAAACAAAACAAATGGCAACAAGAATCCGTTTGCAACGTCATGGCCGTAAGAGCTATGCATTCTACAGCATCGTAATTGCTGACGTAAGAGCACCACGTGATGGTAAGTTTACTGAAAAGATTGGTACCTACAACCCTAACACCAATCCTGCTACAGTAGATTTGAATTTTGAACGCGCCCTTTATTGGGTAGAGAATGGTGCTCAGCCTACTGACACTGTTCGCAACATCCTTTCTAATGAAGGCGTTATGCTTATGAAGCACCTCAATGGTGGTGTTCGTAAGGGTGCTTTCGACGAGGCTGCTGCACAAGCTAAGTTCGAAGCTTGGAAGCAAGCTAAGGACGCTAAGGCTACTGCTGCTGCTGACAAGAAGGCTGCTGACAAGAAGGCCGCTGCTGAAGCTCGTCTTGAAGCTGAAAAGAAGGTAAACGAAAAGATTGCTGAAAAGGTAGCTGAGAAGAAGGCCGCTGCTGCTGCCGCTGCAGCAGAAGCTGAAGCCGCTGCTAACGCTGAAGCTACTGAAGAGGCTGCTGAAGCTCCCGCCGAAGCATAATCTTGAAGCTTACACTTCACACTTAAAATGATTTAAGACCAAACATCGTACAAGATGTTTGGTCTTTTTTTTGGCTCTGTAAAGAACTATATAGGTCTGATTATTTCTTATGACAAGTATAAACTGCAATTTGTCGAACAGTTACGTTACAGAACCATAAATAAAAACAAAACAAAGGCTACCTATCTTACTATTAAAGAGGGAAGCGGTCAATTTAAATCGTTAACAACGAATTGTCAATCGTTTAACCACAAATAGTTAGCGTCCACTGGGCAGTGCACATGTTTCCACTGGCCTGTGGAAACACGTATACTGCCCAGTAGAAACACGTACACTGGCCAGTGGACGCTAACTAATGCACGTTAACCAGGGCAGACGCACCAAAATTATTCGGATAAAAACTGCAACATTTCCAATTGTAAGGCATTGATTATTAATGCATTA
>UQHJ01000023.1 GCA_900540885.1 uncultured Prevotella sp. | reverse complement strand
TGCTGTGATTCCTTTTTTATCTCGTGGGCATGTGATTGAAAATTCTCATCTTAATTTCATTAATCGACCATTAATCTTTTCATTAATCTATTCATCTATAGTCTACCTTTGAACAAATACACTGTGGGAGCGATTTAAAAACACTGTGGGAGCGATTTAAAAACACTGAGGGAGCGATTCAAAAACACTGAGGGAGCGTGAAAGCGCTCCCTCAGTGTTTTTAAAAGTGAAACATGAAACTAAAAATGAAACATTAAAGTCGTATGTTTCACTTTTTTAAATGATTGATAATCAATAAGTTGAAACATAAAAATGAAACATGAAAGATAAATCAAAGGTTTTGAAAACGTATAGAGTTTATCTGCCAAAAGAGTTAAGTTTCAAGCCGTATTTGTCGTCGTATTGCTTCTGCAAACGAACGAGTTCGTTCATGAGGCGCTTTGTAATCTTCTCTGTGCCCTTCTGGCCATAGATGTTGTGCATCTCGTGTGGGTCTTTGTTTAAGTCATAGAGTTCCCACTTATTGATGTCGTTGTAGAAGTGAATGAGCTTGTAACCATCAGAGCTACGTACACCATAGTGACGCTTAACGGCGTGTTCGGCTGGATATTCGTAGTAGTGATAGTAAATGCTCTTACGCCAATTCTTGGGGTGCTTGCCTTGCAACAAGGGTAAGAGAGACTCACCCTGAATGTCAGAGGGAATAGGCGCACCTGCTAATTGCAAGAAGGTAGGCGCATAGTCAATGTTCTGTACCATTTCCTTCACTTCTCCACGCGTGTTGAAGCCCTTCGGCAGACGCATGACGAGTGGAGTGTTGAGCGACTCTTCGTACATAAAGCGCTTGTCAAACCAACCGTGTTCGCCCATGTAGAAACCTTGGTCAGAGGTGTAGACTACGAGCGTTGAATCTAATAGTCCGGCTTGCTTCAAGTAGTCAAGTGTACGGCCAATGTTGTCGTCAAGGCTCTTTACTACCTTTGCGTAGTCGCGCATGTAGCGTTGGTACTTAAACTCGGCGAGTGCCTTGCCCGTGAGGTGACGATTGTTGAAGTCGACGGCCAAAGAGTCGTAGAAGTAGTCGTACTCTGCGCGGTCGCGTGTGTCGAGGCGACCTACCATGTCTAAGTAAGTGTCGGTAAGGCGAGTTTTAGCACCAGGTGTGAACATCTTTGTGTCGTACACGATGTCCATGTGTTTGTCGATCTGCATCTCCGCTGTCTTAGCTGCATCACGGCCTTCGTAGTTGTCGTAGAAGTTGCTGGGCAATGCAAACGTCTTGTCCTCATACTCACGTAGGTACTTCAACTCGGGCAACCACGCGCGGTGGCAAGCCTTGTGGTGAATGAAGAGAATGAAAGGCTTCGACTTGTCGCGCTTGTGCTCCATCCAGTCAATGGCCTTATCGGTGATGATATTGGTCACGTATCCCTTCTCACGCGTAGTCGAGCCGTCCATGTTGATGAAGTTGGGGTTGTAGTAATCACCCTGTGCTGGCAGAATGTTGAAGTAGTCAAAGCCTGTCGGGGTGCTTACCAAGTGCCACTTACCCACGATAGCGGTTTGGTAACCAGCCTTTTGTAAGAGTTTCGGCATGGTCTGTTGTGAACCGTCGAAGATGCCGTGTTCGTTGTTTGTAAATCCATTCTTGTGGCTGTGCTTACCCGTAATCATACAAGCACGGCTGGGGCCAGAGAGAGAGTTGGCCACGTAAGAGTTGACAAACTTTACGCCGTCGGCTGCAATGCGGTCGAGGTTAGGCGTTTCGACAAATCGATTGTCGTAGCAGCTCATCATCTGTGCCGTGTGGTCGTCGGTCATGATATAGACAATATTATAATGACCTTGTGCGGCAGCCGCTGCAGGGAATAATATAGGAGCTAATAAAAGCAGATTTTTCTTCATACGATAGGAAGTAAAAAAAACGAGTTGGCACATTATGCAGCCCATGTGTGTGCGTTGCATAATCGACAACTCGTTAATTATTAGTTGTGTGTGATTCGTTTATCTATTCGTCAACGAGTCATTCTTATTTCTTCTGTGTCATATTATAGACGATGTCCATAATTTGCTTGCCAAGTGCATCGGCTTCCTCCATGGTGTGAGCCTCAGAGTAAACGCGGATAATCGGCTCGGTGTTGCTCTTACGTAAGTGTACCCACTTATCAGGGAAGTCGATCTTAACACCATCGATGTCGGTTACCTTCTCGTCCTTGTAGAGTTCCTTCACCTTCTGCAGGATAGCAAAGATGTCGGTAGTTGGGTCGAGGTCGATGCGGTTCTTAGCGATGTAGTATTGAGGCAGAGAGTCGCGCAACTCAGTAGCACGCATGCCCGTCTTAGCCAAGTAAGTAAGGATAAGAGCGATACCTACCAAAGCGTCGCGGCCAGAGTGAGCAGCGGGATAGATGACACCGCCATTGCCTTCACCACCGATTACGGCTCCTGTCTCCTTCATCTTCGTTACAACGTTTACTTCGCCTACGGCAGCAGCTGCGTAGTTGCAACCATACTTCTCGGTTACGTCGCGCAGACCGCGAGTAGAAGAGAGGTTTGAAACCGTTGGGCCAGGAGTGTGTTGGAGAACGTAGTCAGCGCAAGCTACGAGGGTGTTCTCTTCACCAAACATGGTACCGTCCTCGCAGATAAGTGCCAAACGATCAACATCGGGGTCAACTACGATACCGAGGTCGTGACGGCCTTTGCGCAAGAGGTTGCGAATCTCGCCCAAGTTTTGCTTCAAGGGCTCGGGGTTGTGGGCGAAGTTACCAGTAGGCTCTGTGTTCAAGCCTGTAACTTCTGTTACGCCGAGCTGACCTAACAATTTAGGAATGATGATACCACCGACAGAGTTTACCGTATCGATAGCTACGGTGAAGTGAGCGCGGCGAATAGCTTCGATGTCTACCAATTCGAGATCCTTTACCAACTCGATGTGGCGCTGGTCGTAGCTAAAGTTCTTGGTGTAGCAGCCGAGGCTATCAACGTCAGCAAACTCGAAGTTGCAGCTATTAGCCAAGCGTACTACTTCTGAAGCCTCTGCGGGGGGGAGAAATTCGCCCTTTTCGTTGAGGAACTTCAATGCGTTCCACTGACGGGGGTTGTGGCTGGCAGTGATGATGATACCACCGCAAGCGTGCTCCATCGTTACAGCTAACTCAGTGGTAGGAGTTGAAGCCAAACCGATGTTGACTACATCGAATCCCATACCCATCAATGTACCACATACTACGTGGCTTACCATTTCGCCTGAGATACGTGCATCACGACCTACTACGACTTTGCGACGGAATGAACGGCTTACAACGTTCTCGCGCAAAGCGGCAAATGCTGAAACAGACTTGGCAATGTCTACGGGGTTTAAAGTATCGCCCGTACGGCCTCCGATAGTACCACGAAAACCTGAGATGGATTTAATCAGTGTCATAGTATCTTTTCTTTATTGAGAAGTCGTCTAAACTTTTCTGACGAAGATTATATTTAAACTTTTATCTCTTCTAAGTTCAATCTTTACCTTTCTTTTTGACCGCTTTTTGACCTTTCATCGGTCGTGTAGCTCGCTACACTCCCTCTTCAATGCCAAAAATCGCTTCAAAAATAAAGGCAAATCTTGAACTTCATAAAAGTTTAGACGACTTCAGAGTGTTTTTATTATTTTGAGCAACAAAGGTAGTGCAAATGCATTGTATAAGAAAGAAAAAAACGTTTTTTTTGTACATTAGAGTTAATAAAACGCACTATGAGTGCTTAACGAAAATAAAAGTTGTACTTTTGTAGAACTTCCATTTGAAAATCATACATTTTGAATAATATGAGTACGCTTGAAAAGATTTTTGCAGAGAAACTATTGAATGTTAAGGCCATTAAGTTGCAACCTGAGCAGCCCTTTACTTGGGCCAGTGGTTGGAAGTCGCCTTTCTATTGTGACAACCGCAAGACGTTGGCTTTCCCCGCATTGCGTAGCTTCGTTAAGTTGGAGTTGAGTCGCATCGTGGCAGAGAAGTATCCTGAGGCTGATGCCATTGCAGGTGTGGCTACGGGTGCTATCGCACAGGGAGCTTTGGTGGCCGATGCTTTAGGTTTGCCTTTCGCTTACGTGCGTTCTAAACCCAAAGACCACGGCATGACCAACCTCATTGAGGGTGACTTGCAGAAGGGCATGAAGGTAGTAGTGATTGAGGACCTTATCTCAACGGGCGGTAGCAGCTTGAAGGCTGTTGAGGCTTTGCGTCAACATGGTTGTGAAGTGATTGGCATGGTAGCCAGCTACACGTATGGCTTCCCCGTAGCTGAAGAGGCTTTCAAGGCAGCCAACGTCGAACTTACTACGCTTACCAACTATGAAGCTGTAGTCGAGGTGGCTTTGCAAACGGGCTACATTAAGCAGGAGCACGTCGATCTCTTACACCAATGGCGTGCTAACCCCAGCGAATGGGGTAAGTGATAATGAGGCTTCACCCCTAAAGGCCTCACCCCCTAGCCCCCTCTCCTTGAGGAGAGGGGGAACAAGTTACTTCTATATATTGAGTTTCTTGCAGATATTCAGTTAGAAACGCAGTAAGTAAAGGTAATTTGTTCCCCCTCTCTTCAAGGAGAGGGGGCTAGGGGGTGAGGCCTCATTTATACGTTTGATGTAGATACTGTCCGTGTTTGATTGTATTCTTGCCATACTGAATGGCAAAGTGGGGGCAGTGATGTAAGCAGCGCAGGCAAGCTATGCATTCCGCTTTGTGCCATTCTGGCACGCGCTGTTCATTAAGTTGGATAGCCGACGCGGGGCATTGTCGCGCACATAGTCCGCAGCCAGTACAACGGTCGTTGATGACGTGGAAGTGCTTCGTGCGTCGTGCGGAAGGGTACAACCACGTTTCGAACATAGAGATGAAATGAGGAAGAGTCGACCAATGCCGACGGCCATTCTTACGTTCTTTTATTTGTGCGATTACATTTTTTATTTCCGTTTCTGCTTGAAGGGTCCGCTTCAAGCAACGTTCTTTATTCGACACGTCGAACATTGGTGTCCACACATCTACCATGCGCACCCCGAAGTTGCCATTCAGTGTTATTCCTTTCTTACTTAGCGATAGCCGTAGTTGTTGGTGTACTTCGCCCAACGAAGTGCCAAAGGTTACGATGTCGTAAACGTAGGCAGGCTTTTCGCCTTCAAGTGTAAGCAGTTCAACGAATTGGCGCACAATCGTAGGAAGCCCCCAAAAGTAGACGGGAAAGACAAAACCTATGCTAATATTCTTAGAAGTTATATTAAACGTAAGATTTTTTTGTTCTAAGCATTTATCAATCTCGTTTACTTGAGCGTGTAAAGTTTCTGCCACGCGCTGTGCCACGTGCAAACTATTGCCCGTAGCCGAAAAGGTAAATATAAGGTTATTGTTAACTTTCATCGTTTTTGTTTGCAAAGATAGTGCAAGGTGAGCGCATAACGTCAAGTTTACTTGAACGTTATGCCGAGCCGCAGCCTATTTTATGTAAAGATAGTGCAAGGTGAGCAGCAATTTATCGAATAGTTATGCGCCACGAACGCAGGCTAACCTGGGGGCGACGCGTCCCCGCGTCGGCATTTGTTAGTCAAGGCTCGATGCCTTGACTAATAAATACATGAATATCAATACTTGAAGTATTGCCAATTTGGGGCATCGAACCCCAAGTTGGCAATGCCGACGCGGGGACGCGTCGCCCCCCAGGTGAGGACTCGCCCCCCAATTAGGCAGTTACCCACACAATTCGTTACAGAACTATAAAAGAATATGCCTATAATACCATAAATTACAAAGAGTTTGTATCTTCGCTTGTCATTCCGAAAACCATTATGATAGAAACGAGACAAGGCGTAACCCAACATCGAGGCTATGTGAGATGGAGCTTTGGACAACTTCTCATAGCTTTCTTACTACTTTCAGTTACACTGGGAGTTGCCATTGGGTGTGTCATAAAGTCTACTCACACCCTTCGCAACGTAACGCTGACCGAGCAACAGATACATCGGCAGCGGCGTGCAACTAATAAGTTGCTAACCGAACTCCTCAATGCCAGCAATCAAGCTGAAATGGCCACCCTACAATACGCTGACAATGAAGAGACGGAACGATACCTCACAGCAGCAAAAGCTGCTGACAAAGCCGTTCGACAACTTAGCGCCGAAGTGACCGACTCGACGCAACGCTGCCGAATAGACTCATTGCAACTTCTCGTCTGGCTCAGACGTGACGGCACTATCAACCTTATCAATACACTCCGAAAAGAAAACAAACGGGGTGATAACTTACAAAAGCAAATTGACCGACTACACAACGAGCAACGTCTCCTAAAAGTGAACGTTGATATGCCCGTTCTTGAACAAGGTGAGAGAGTGGTCATCGAACGCCGCAAGCGAGGCTTCTTTCGTCGCCTTGGCGATGCTTTCAAGCGTGCTAAGGATGATACCATAAGTACCCACATCACTCAACACGAAAGAGTGGTTGATACCACGCACGCAATGGTCAACATTGCCGACACGATGGCGAACCTTTTAGCCAATGTACACCACCACTTGCAACGCGACGATCAGTTGCAGTCAAGGCGCGTGTATCGCAAGTCTGACGAACTTCGCACGGCTTCAACCTTGCTATCAGCCCGCATGACAAACCTCATTGACAACTTTACCCTTGAGCAACAACGTATCATCAGTGACGTCGTAAGCAATGAGCGTCGTGAGCGAAGTCGTGCCGCCCTTGTACTAAGCTCGATGGCACTACTTTCTGTCATCATTTCGGCCTCTCTCTTAATATGGCTGTATCGTAATATCAAACGAGCCAATCACTATCGCACAGCGTTAGAAGAAGAAAAGCTACATACGGAGCAACTTATGGAGCGCCGTGAACAGCTATTGCTCACCATATCGCACGACATAAAGGCACCTATTAATAGCATCATTGGCTACCTAAGACTACTACCACAAGACGAAGTGCAAAATAGCCATGAACTTAAAGCCATCGAGGCCTCTTCCCAACACTTACTTCATCTGGTCATGAGCCTCTTAGACTATCATAAGTTGGAGGTGGGAGGCATTACTTTACACAAGGAAGCGACCAACATTCTTCAGCTCTTACACACCGCTTTTGATGCTTTTCGCCCCATTGCCCAGAATAAACGACTTGAGTTGACACTTACCAATGACTTGCCATGCGATCTGTTAATTCATACTGATGCCTTTCGCCTACGTCAAGTCGTTGACAACTTATTGAGTAATGCCATTAAATATACCGCAGAGGGACAGGTGACGTTAGCTATATGGCGAAAAGGCGAAGCGCAAGGTGAACTATACATCTCTATTCAAGACACTGGCTGCGGACTTTCGCCCTATGATATTGACCGCATATTCCTACCATTTACACGTGTTAAGGGTAGTGAAGGACAAGAGGGTACAGGGTTGGGACTGAGCATTACACGACAGCTTGTCCACCTGTTAGGCGGAACGCTGCACGTTACCAGTCAGCTGAACCAAGGGAGCAACTTCACACTATGTCTTCCATGCGCCTTTGCGAAACAAGAACGACAAGAAGAAGGTAACGAGCCGTCACTCGCTCACCACTCCAACATGAGCGTAGCCATAATTGACGACGACACCTTACAACTGCAGCTCACCGAGGCGATGCTTCACAACGTATTGCCTCAAGCGACTGACGTCGTTAGTTTTACGCAGCCTGATGCACTATTTAAATGGTTGGACGAAGGGCATCGCCCCACGTTCTTACTGACCGACATTGAGATGCCTTCACTCACAGGTTATGAACTGCTCCATCTACTGCGACAGCATGAAGATACAAGCCATGTGCCTGTCGTGGCGATGACCTCACATCTGTTAGTCCCTATAAGCGACTTTAAGCAACACGGCTTTACTGATGTTCTATTCAAACCTTTTACTCAAAACGACTTAATACGTTTATTTCAGCAAGAGACCAAGAACGATCCCCCCGCTCCTTCTGGCTCAGACGCTACGTCTATCGTTCCCTCATCTCAGCTATCGCCACTCTTAGCATTTGCTGAGGGAGACGAGCGGGCTGAAGAAGCTATTTTACAACAATTTAAGAAAGACTGCGAGCAGCACCTCACCCAACTACAAGCGGCAATTAGCCAGCACGATCGCACCACGCTCTGTAAAGTAGCACATAAAATGTTGCCCACCTTTACGCTCATCAGTTCACACATAGTGTCAACACTGCAACGACTTGATGCACAACGTGACGACCAACGTTGGAAAGAAGAAAACGGGCAACAAGCAGAAAGTATAATCAACGAAATAACCCATATATTGCAAGACAAATGTCTATCCCAATATTAATTGTTGAAGACGACCTCACATTTAGCACCATGCTTAGCACATGGTTGCGCAAAAAAGATTTTGAGGTTAACGCCGTTTCAAGCGTATCAGCTGCCGTTAAGGCACTTACGCAGACTGATAAGGAGACACCACAATTAGTCTTATCCGACCTACGACTGCCCGATCACGATGGGCTTTACCTCTTGGCGTGGATGCGCAAGCAAGGGTTCGCTCAGCCCTTCATCGTTATGACAAGCTATGCTGAAGTGCAAAACGCTGTTGAAGCCATGAAGCTGGGGGCTACTGACTACATTAGCAAACCCATACAACCCGACCTCTTGCTGCAAAAGATGAAAGAGGCATTACGCTCAGCCTCTCTTTCCTCCCTTCCAACTACTACCATTCAATCAAAGGTGGAAAATGTCACTGCTACAACTTCTGCCTCTTCTACGTCTGCAACTTCTCACCCTGGCATTGAGGGACACTCCCCCATTGCCCAAGACCTTTATCGATTGGTAGCACTCGTTGCGCCAACACCTTTATCTGTCTTGATTAATGGAGCAAGCGGAACGGGCAAGGAATATGTGGCACACCGCATTCACGAGCTAAGCAAACGTGTCAATGGACCCTTTGTGGCCATTGACTGTGGAGCACTGACGAAGGAGTTGGCAGCCTCTGAACTATTCGGCCATACCAAGGGAGCCTTTACGGGAGCTTTAAATAATAAAGTGGGAGCTTTCGAACAAGCACAAGGCGGAACGCTCTTTCTTGACGAAGTGGGCAACTTGAGCTATGACGTGCAGGTGCAGCTCCTGCGAGCCTTGCAAGAACGGCGCATTCGCCCTGTGGGCAGTGCAGAGGAGCGAAGTATTGACATTCGCCTCGTCTGTGCGACAAATGAGAATATGACTGAAGCCATTACGCAAGGACGATTTCGTGAGGACCTCTTTCACCGCATCAATGAGTTTACACTTCACATGCCTCTATTGCGCGAACGAGGGAGAGATATTATTGAGTTTGCCCACTATTTTCTACAACAAGCTAACCATGAGTTAGGTCGCCACATCACCCACCTCAGTCCCGATGCTGAGCAGGCCTTATTGCAATACGCATGGCCAGGCAACTTGCGCGAAATGCGCAACATCATCACGCGTGCAGCACTACTAACAGAAGAGGGCAACACGCTTACTTCTACACAACTGCTTCTGCCTAATCCCTCAAGTTCTATCACTATTTCCAACTCTCTTTCGCTCAAAGTATCGCAATCGGACGAACTATCGCGCATTCAAGAAGCACTACAAATTACAGGAGGCAACAAAAGTCGCGCAGCTAAATTACTTGGCATCGATCGCAAAACGCTCTACAATAAATTGGCACAATTAGAGGATAAGGAATAAATTCCACACGTTAAAGTGTGGAATTATTCCACATACGCCACACTATTTTCCACACTTTCCACATATCCCCATTTTGGCCGTAAAAGCATAAGTCCTTTATTTTCAATGACTTAGGAATTAATTCTTCTTTTTGGCACGCCCATTGCGCTTTATAAGGCAGAAACGAACATTACAAAACGCAAAAACAAAAAATAAGATTATGAAAAAGTTCACTATTTCTGCCATCATGGCAATGGGAGTTGTTGTATTAAGTAGCGCAGCCTTTGCAGGAACTACTTCAGTTAACTATCGCGGTATTGCAAGTGGCTCAGCCCTTGCTGCTGACACTGTCGTACCGAACGACACGGTCGTACCTGAACAGAAGGACACCGTCAAGACTGAGACTGACCCCGTACAGTTTGCCCTTAACGACACGGTCGTACCCGAACAGAAGGACACCGTCAAGAGCGAACCCGTCAAGACTGACCCCGTACAGTTTGCCCTCAACGACACGGTCGTACCCGAACAGAAGGACACTGTTGCTCCTAAGAAGTAATCTGAAGGTGAAGGCCAAAATCTGGTCGACACATTGACTCCCGCAAAGAGTTAATAAGATAAGTTGTCCACACGATAAAGTATAGTTATCGAACAGATAGGAACACATTAAGGCGCGCTTCGCGCTTTGGTTTTTGAACATTAATGAAAAAGATAAATGGTCGATTAATGAAACATTAATGTTCAAAAACCAAAGCGCGAAGCGCGCCTTAACGTTCCTTCGCTCGCCAAGTTAGGCTGCGGCACGGAAGAGCAAAATGAAAGTTTTTTGACTTTCATTTTGCTCTTCGCTCACCTTGCACTAACTTTGTTCCCAAATAAGTAAAAACACAATGGAATATAACTTTATCGATATTGAAAAGAAGTGGCAAAAGACTTGGGCCACCGAAAAGACATACCATGTTGAAATCGATGAGAATAAGAAGAAATTCTACGTACTCAACATGTTTCCCTACCCCTCAGGCGCTGGCCTTCACGTAGGTCACCCCTTAGGCTATATTGCTTCTGACATCTATGCACGTTATAAGCGCTCATGTGGCTATAACGTGCTCAACCCTATGGGCTATGATGCCTACGGATTGCCTGCAGAACAGTATGCTATTCAGACAGGACAGCACCCTGCCGTAACGACTGAGACGAATATTGCTCGCTATCGCGAACAGTTAGATAAGATTGGCTTCTCTTTCGACTGGGACCGCGAGGTGCGCACTTGCGATCCTCAATACTATCACTGGACGCAGTGGGCCTTCGAACAGATGTTCAACCACTTCTATTGTAAGAAGTGTCAAAAGGCGGAGCCTATTAGCGAACTTATCAAACACTTCGAAGAGAAAGGTAGTGAGGGCACTGAGGATTACGCCCAAAGCGAAGAACTCCACTTCACCGCTGAGGAGTGGAAGCAGATGAGCGACGTAGAGCAACAACAAGTGTTGATGAACTACCGCATTGCTTACCTCGGCGAGACAATGGTCAATTGGTGTCCGAAGCTCGGCACGGTGTTGGCCAACGATGAGGTAGTAGATGGTGTGAGCGAACGCGGTGGCTACCCCGTTGTACAGAAGAAGATGAAGCAGTGGTGCTTGCGCGTATCAGCTTATGCTCAGCGCTTGCTCGACGGACTCGATACAATCGACTGGACAGACTCACTGAAGGAAACGCAACGTAACTGGATTGGCCGTTCAGAGGGTACGGAGATGCAATTCTCTGTGAAAGATAGCGACGTGAAGTTTACGATCTTCACCACACGTGCGGATACTATCTTCGGTGTGACCTTTATGGTGCTTGCCCCTGAGAGCGAACTCGTACAGCAACTCACCACAGAGGCACAGAAGGCAGATGTTGAGGCTTACCTCGATGCTACCAAGAAGCGCACGGAACGCGAACGCATTGCCGACCGCCGCGTGACAGGTGTATTCACTGGTTCTTACGCTATCAATCCCTTTACGGGCGACGAGATACCCGTTTGGGTGAGCGACTACGTACTCGCAGGTTATGGAACGGGAGCCATTATGGCCGTTCCGGCTCACGACTCACGTGACTATGCTTTTGCACGCCACTTCAACTTGCCTATCATTCCCCTTATTGAAGGCGCTGACGTGAGCGAAGAGAGTTTTGATGCCAAGGAAGGCACGGTGATGAACTCACCAGCTGAGGGTAAACAAGCGCTCAATGGCTTTACACTCAACGGACTCAGCGTGAAAGAAGCCATTGCTGCTACGAAGAAGTTTGTGACGGAGAATAAGTTAGGCCGCGTAAAGGTGAACTTCCGCTTGCGCGATGCAATCTTCTCACGTCAACGCTACTGGGGTGAACCCTTCCCCGTATATTATAAGGACGGCATGCCCCAAATGGTGCCTGCTGAGTGCTTGCCACTCGAATTGCCCGAAGTGACGAAGTTCTTGCCCACCGAAACGGGCGAACCTCCCCTCGGCAATGCTACTCGTTGGGCTTGGGATACGGTGAACAACTGCGTGACCGACAACGATCGCATCGACAATCAGACGGTATTCCCCCTCGAACTCTCTACGATGCCAGGTTTCGCTGGTTCTTCAGCCTACTACTTGCGCTATATGGACCCTCGCAACGATGCAGCTCTCGTAGGCGAAGCAGCCGATGAATATTGGCAGAACGTCGACCTCTACATCGGTGGTTCAGAGCACGCTACGGGTCACTTGATTTACTCACGTTTCTGGGATAAGTTCCTCTTCGACCTCGGTGTGTCATGCAAGGACGAGCCATTCCAAAAGTTGGTCAATCAGGGTATGATACAAGGCCGCTCAAACTTCGTGTATCGTATTAAGGACACCAACACCTTCGTAAGCCTCGGATTGAAGGATCAGTATGATACGACACCTATTCACGTTGACGTAAACATCGTACAGAACGACGTACTCGACATTGAAGCCTTTAAGGCATGGCGTCCTGAGTATAAGACAGCAGAGTTCGTACTTGAAGACGGCAAGTACGTGTGTGGTTGGGCTATCGAAAAGATGTCAAAGTCAATGTACAACGTAGTCAACCCCGACATGATTGTCGAGAAGTATGGTGCTGACACGCTCCGCTTGTACGAAATGTTTCTTGGCCCGATCAATCAGAGCAAGCCTTGGGACTCAAACGGCATTGACGGTTGCTTCCGCTTCTTGCGCAAGGCATGGAACCTCTTCTATCCGCAGAATGGCGATTGGGCCGTTACGGATAGCGAGCCTACAAAGGATAACCTCAAGACACTGCATAAGCTCATCAAGAAGGTGACGGAAGACATTGAGGATTTCTCATACAATACGTCTATTCCGGCCTTCATGATAGCCGTAGGCGAGTGGGCACAGCAGAAGTGTACCAGCCGCAGCGTATTAGAGCAGTTTGTCATCTTGCTCGCCCCCTTTGCACCCCACATTGCCGAAGAGTTGTGGCACACGTTGGGTCACACCACTACAGTATGTGACGCTCAGTGGCCTCAGTTTGACGAACAATACTTGAAGGAGGACAAGCAGACGCTCTCTATCTCATTCAATGGTAAGACACGCTTCACACTTGACTTCGCTGCCGATGCTACGAAGGAACAGATACAGGAGGCTGCTCTTACAGCCGAACAGTCACAAAAGCACCTTGAAGGTAAACAAGTCGTTAAGGTAATCGTTGTGCCTGGCCGCATCGTTAACATTGTGGTAAAGTGATTTTTATGGGTTGACAAGTTGACGAGTTAACAGGTTAACAGGTAAGTTACTTCATATAAAAGAACTAACCTACCTGTTAGCTCGTCAATTTTGTTTACTCAATATACACAAGACAAACCTACCCGTTAACTCGTCAACTTGTCAACTTGTTAACTCGTCAACTAAAAAAAATAAATGGTTACAAAATATAGAACAAGCATAGCGCAGGACGTTCGCGACTATGTCATCATCACCATTGGATTGTTGATGTACGCTATCGGCTTTACCTGTTTCCAACTGCCCTATGAGATTACCACGGGTGGCCTTGCAGGTGCGGGTGCCGTCATATTCTATGCTACAGGTTTCCCTGTGCAGTACACTTTTTTCTCGGTCAATATCCTTTTGTTAGTAGTGGCCGTCAAAGTGTTAGGCTGGCGTTTCTGTTTAAAAACGATTTATGCCGTATTCATGCTTACCTTCTTGCTCGGACTCGTGCAAGAGGTCATGATTTATTGGGGGCAGACGCGCCCAGACATGTTTCCCGACATTAATCCTCGTAGCCATTTGCCCCAAGTAGTGCAAGGCAATGCCTTCATGTCGTGCATCTTAGGTGCAGCCATTGAAGGTGTGGGCATTGGTTTCGTATTCTTACACAATGGGTCGACGGGTGGTACCGATATTATAGCCTCTATTATTAATAAGTATAAGGATGTCACGTTGGGACAGATGATGATGCTTTGCGACATTATTATCATCACCACAGCTTTCTTCTTGCCTGACGGCGATGTAGACAAGTTGCTCTACGGCTACTGCACTCTTATTATCGTTAACCTCATGTTAGACTACGTCGTAGACCGTGGTCGTCAATCCGTGCAATTCCTTATCTTCTCGCGCGAATATGATGCCATAGCCGCAGCCATTAGTGCTACGCATCGTGGTGTCACCGTGCTCGACGGCCAAGGTTGGTATACCAAGCAAGAGCGCAAAGTGCTCGTCGTATTGGCTAAGAAGCGTGAGAGCACCAACATCTTCCGCATTATTCAAAGCATCGACCCCAATGCCTTCGTTTCACAGTCGAAAGTAATCGGTGTATTTGGCGAGGGCTTTGACCGCATTAAAGTAAAAGCAAAGAAAGAAAACTGAGATCAATGTGCAAATGCTGAGTTAATGTGCAAATGCTGAGTTAATGTGCAAATGTGCAAATATGCAAATGTGCAAATTGTCGCCTTTGTACGCTGAGTAATTAAAACTTCATTCAATCATTTGCACATTTGCATATTAACTCAGCATTCTCACATTCTCACATTCTCACATTTGCACATTAATTTTCCCCTTCCATTTTTATGAAAAATACTTCCTCCGTCCCCACCTTGGTGTTTGCCACCAATAATGCTCATAAGTTATCAGAGATACGTGCTATCTTTGGCGATAAGTTACATATCCTTTCGTTGGCCGACATCGACTGCCACGACGACATACCCGAAACGGCTGACACCCTTGAAGGCAATGCCCTTATCAAAGCTCGTTGGGTAAAGGAACGCTATGGCTTCGATTGTTTTGCCGACGACACGGGGCTTGAAGTGTCAGCCTTAGGCGGTTGTCCTGGTGTACACACAGCCCGCTATGCCTACCCCGATCGTCACGACCCCGAAGCCAATACCCAGAAGCTCTTGGCCGAACTTGACGGCAAGGCAGACCGCTCGGCACAGTTTCGCACGGTCATAGCCCTTATTCAAAATGGTGAAGAACACCTCTTCGAAGGCATCGTGCGTGGTCAGATAGCTACCGAGAAGCGCGGCACAGAAGGTTTTGGCTATGACCCAGTGTTCGCCCCTGAAGGCGAAGGCGGCAAGACCTTTGCCGAACTCGGTGTAGACGTGAAGAACCACATCTCACACCGCGCACGCGCTGTGGCCAAATTGGCAGCATTCTTGAACAAATAATAAAATGCAGTTTAAAGGTTATAAAGTTCGTTTAGTTAATTATCAACGTGATGTAACCTCATAACCTTCAAACAGAAAACCGAATTATTTCCCCTACTAACTATCACGAAACGACACAACAAATATGAAAAAAATTCTGTTCACGTTTATTCTGTTCTTAGGCTGTGCCGTTTCGGTACTTGCCGACTCAACGGCAGATGCCCTGCGTTGGAACTACCAGCTCTCTTATCACAATGCCACTCACACGCAAGCTGTGGGTAATTGGGTGTATACCGTTTTCAATGGCAACCTTTTAGCCTATGATAGTGAGACGGGGCAGTCGTACACGCTCGACAAGATGTCACCCGGACTCTCAGACATGGGCATAAAAGCGCTCGCGTGGTCCAACACCCAGCAATGCTTAATTCTACTTTATAAGAATAATAACATTGACCTTGTTTACCCCACAGGCGATGGGCGCTTTAGCGTAACCAATGTGCCACAAATCAAAAACTTTGAAGAGGAAATCTCCATTAGCCGCCTCTCAGCCAATGGTGATTGGGCCTGTCTGAGTACTTCACAGGGTGTTATCGTGTTTGACGTAAAGGGACAAACCGTACGTGGATATTATAAGTTGGGAGAGAAAGTTAACGATGCCTTTGTAAAGGACGGCAAAGTTTATGCCTCAGAGACTGCTCAAGTGATAGTAGGCAAACTAACGGACGACCTTTACAACACCTCGTCGTGGCGACAGGTATTCTATCCTATTACCGTAGAACAGTTCTTGCCCGTAGGTAACGAAGTGTTTATTACGATGAGCTATTACCGCCTAAACTCTGAGTTAACGCTTGGAGTTGCACAGTTGTTGTTAGACGACAATGACCGAGGCGACATAAAAGTGATTGCAACAGGTCAACAGAAGTTCAAAGGCACCTCAAATGGCAAGCTACTGCAATTCGTAATGGGCAACTCAATCGTAGCATTCGATGCTTCCAATCCAGATGAATTGGTATATAATGTACCCATTGAAAACACTTTTTCTGACATAACACGCACTACGCTTGGGGTAACCTATATAGCACAAGGCTATGATGGGTTGCAAACGTATCGCATTACTTCTGCTGACACAGAATTGCCAGCGGCTCAAGGCGTAGTGGGCAATTTCGGTCCGCGCCACACGGGTAGCTTCTCACTGCTCTACGATCACAACCGCCTCTTTGTAGCAGGTAGCCCATTTTCTGACAGCGATATGGAAGGCTTTGTTGGCTGCTACGACGGCACAAACTGGAGCGACATGGACGAAGACCGTGCTCGTACAGAGCCTGGCCCAGAAGGCCGCGTCGGCTTGCAGTTTAAGAACACCTCCCACTTAGTAGTTAATCCTTCTGACCCTGAACACGTGTTTGTGTCAAGTATGCTCGAAGGCCTTTATGAATACCGTAATGGTAAGTTCGTCACCCTTTACAATGCCGACAATTCGCCCCTTCAGTGGCCCGCCGTTGTTGGTACGGCTGCACGTAATAGTAATGTGCGCATTGGCGGTTGTGTTTTCGACAAGGAGGGCAACCTTTGGATGTCGAACAACTTTGCTGATACGCTGCTTACCGTCTTAAAGCCCAACGGTCAATGGATGCGTGTGCCAGCCTATTATAATTCAGGATGGGAGGGAGCTGAACAAATCATGTTCGACTCGCGTGGCTACCTATGGGTGAAGGGACGTATGTGGTCGCCAAACATAGGTGCTGGTATCATGTTGCTTGACTATGGTGGCACACTCAATAATGAGAAAGACGACCGCTCCGTATACTTCTCTTCTGCTAACAACGAAGACGGCACGTCATGTGATTTCTCGAATGTCATGGCACTGACCGAAGATAAGAACGGCCAGATATGGTTTGGTTGCGTTTCGGGTATCTACAACATTCCCGATCCTAAGCAGTGCTTCAAAACAAGCTTTACGGTCAATCAGCCGAAAGTGCCTCGCAACGATGGTACGGACTATGCAGACTACCTCTTAACGGGTATATCCGTTTCTGCTATTTGTGTTGATGCGGGCAATCGTAAATGGATAGGCACGTTTGGTGCGGGCATTTACTTAGTCAATGAAGATGGATCGGAGATATTGCAACACTTTACGGCAGATAATTCGCCTTTGCTTTCTGACAATGTCTACGACTTCGCTATCAATCCTAACAACGGTCGCCTCTACATTGCTACTGACCAAGGTCTTTGCAGTTATGATGCAGGTTCTACAGAGGCACAACCTACACTTGACAAGGCAAACCTCCGCATATTCCCCAACCCCGTTCGTCCTGACTATCGAGGTCCCGTTACGATAGCAGGACTCACTGAAGGATCAGAAATAAAAGTGCTCACCACAGGTTCGCAACTCGTTGCTCGCGGCACGTCAGTAGGTGGTTCTTGGCAGTGGGACGTTACGCAACAAAACACTGGCGAGCGCGTTGCCCCTGGCGTATATTACATCATGGTGGCTACTGCCGATGGTAAAACAACCGTTGCGGGGAAGGTAGTGGTTATTTAATGAGTTTAATAAGTTTATTGAGTTTAATTGGTGTTCTGAATTTTGGATCTGTTACAAGCCGTGTGAATAAGTAAAGAAATAGGTAGGCGGCGCGTCCTCGCGTCGGCATTGTCAAGTTGAGGCTCGAGGCCCCAACTTGACAATACACCTGCTTAGTAATATTGTCCTGTGTTTGTTTACCCACACGATTCGTAATAGCACCATCATTTTGAACACCTTCTTAATATATATATACCTCACTATAAGCATGAGACCACTCACAACGTTACGCTTTAGTCCTATTGTACTGCTAACCTACATTGTACTATTCATGATACCTGAGGTGGTGCAGCTCAACACCTCACGTTGGTGGGACCCCATAGTGGCCACAATATTCAACTTGGCACTTTACGCGACAGTAGCGTGGGCACTTTGCCTTATAGCCAATATGGGAGGTAAGAGGGGAAGATGTGTGGTTCATATCATCTTCCACACATTGTTGGCTGCGTATGTTGTGTCGAGCCTTTTCCTAACGTTGTGCTTTCATCGTCATTGGGACGCTTACACCATACAGCTTGTTTACGAGACCAACTGGCGAGAAGCCAAAGAGTTCCTTTTGACCTACCTCTTCTCGTGGTCAGTAGGAGCGTCTTTACTTCTCGTTGTAGTCCTTTTTACAGCCGAAGTCATGTTGAGCAGACGAGGACGGCAGTTATCGCTTGTGCCCAAGGCAAGGTGGACTCGTACTTTATGGGGCGCATGGCTGCTGCTAATGTTAGGACACGCTTACTTTTTCAGTTTCAATGCAGATGAGAATTTTGATCGTACTGCGCGTTGCTTTTCACCTATTAAGCGCAATGCTTTTTGGAACCTGTGGCAGTCGTGCTTAAAGTATGGCGAGTTTAGAGCAGAGTTTGAGCGTTGTGCTACGGTGCAACAGCAGTATAACGAACACCCCCAATGTGCCGAGACGGAAGCTGATTTGGTATTTATTATTGGCGAATCCTTCTCTCGCCACATGAGCAACCTCTACGACGGTGCTTACAATACGAATCCACTCTTGATGCAACGTCAGCACACGGACAAGGGACGGCTCTTTGTCTTTACCAACGCTATAGCTACAGACAATGGTACGACGCAAAACTTTAAGTACTTTATGTCCACCGCTTCGGTCGATCAGAAGGGCGTTGCATGGTGTGATAGTCCGCTCTTTCCCACCATTTTGCGGCGATGTGGCTACAACGTAACTTTCTATAGCAACCAGTTCGCGCCCAACGACAACCTTGGACAGTGGGACGCTTCAATGGGATTTGTCAATCACCCCGGCATTGAACCTTACCTCTTCAACCACCGCAATACGCAGAAGTACGACTATGACCTTCCACTTATTACGGACTATGCCCAACATCGCGCAGCGCTTGAACGCCCTCAGCGCAACCTCACTATTTTCCACCTTTATGGTCAACACGTAGGTTTCGCTATGCGTTTTCCGCCAGCCTTTGCCCGTTTCAAGGCCAGCGATGTGAGTAAGCGTTATGCGATGCGTCCGACTTCGAAGTCACAGTTGGATCAGGCGCAGCGGCAGGACGTAGCTGACTACCTTAACGCCACTGCCTATAACGATGTGGTAGTAGATAGTATCATTCGCCTTTTTGAACGACGCAATGCCCTTATTGTTTACTTCTCTGACCATGGTGAGGAGGTACACAATTTTCGTCGGCAGGCGGGGCGAACCGACCTATCGACCGATACGCCAGAGGCTTTTCGCTGTCAGTTAGATGTGCCGTTGCTTATCTACATGACACCTCAATACCTCAAGCTCCACCCTCAACAGGCGCAACGTGTGGCATCTGCCCTTCACCGCAAATTTACGACCGACAACTTGCCTCACCTCTTGTTCGACCTATTGGGAGTACATTCCCGTTATTTCGATCCTTCGCGCAGCGTTATCAATGAGCATTACGTCGAGCCGCACAAGAGTTTGTTACAAAACGGACGGGAATATTAGGGAATGCTTAGTAAATGTGCAAATGTGCAAATGTGAGAATGTGCAAATGCTTGGTCAATGTGCAAATGTGAGAATGTGCAAATGTGCAAATTGTCGCCTTGTACAGCTGAGTTCTTTTATAAGTTATAATTATTTGTACCTTAACAATATATTGCTATAGCATCATTCTTCGGTGCGGTAACAAAATGTGACCATTTACACATTTGCACATTTACCAAGCATTTGCACATTTGCACATTCTCACATTTGCATATTTACCAAGCATTCACCAAGCATTTGCACATAAAACAAGTAATTTTGTAAATTTATGGAAAATTTCATATCAGATTTAGCCATTATCCTCATATCGGCAGGTATCGTTACGCTACTGTTCAAACGCTTGAAGCAACCCCTCGTGTTGGGCTACATTGTGGCAGGCTTCTTGGCAGGACCGCACATGCCCTATACGCCCAGTGTGAGCGATATGACGAGCATACATACGTGGGCTGACATCGGTGTGATATTCCTCATGTTTACGCTCGGCCTTGAGTTTTCGTTTAAGAAGATAGTCAAGATGGGTGTAGGTCCTATCATAGCTGCTTGTAGCGTAATGTTCTGCATGATGAGTGTTGGCAGCATGGTGGGCCACTTCTTCGGTTGGGGCAGCATGAACAGCCTCTTCTTAGGCGGCATGTTGGCGATGTCGAGTACCACCATTATCTATAAAGCCTTCGACGACTTAGGACTTCGCCAACAGAAGTTTGCGAGTGAGGTGCTCTCCGTGCTTATCTTGGAAGATATATTAGGTATTCTCCTCATGGTCGTGCTCAGCGCCGTAGCCGTTTCGCGACAGTTTGAGGGCATGGCGTTAGTTGGCAGCCTATTGCAGTTGGGCTTCTTCCTTATTCTATGGTTTGTCGTAGGCGTGTACGTCATACCTATCTTCCTGCGTAAAGCCCACCGACTGATGAATCGCGAGACGTTGCTCGTTGTGAGCATTGGTCTCTGTTTCCTACTCGTCGTCGTGGCTCAAAAGGCTGGTTACAGTTCCGCCTTTGGTGCCTTTATGATGGGCAGTATCTTAGCCGAAACGTTAGAGGCTGAACAGATAGAGCGCGTCGTGTCGCCCGTCAAGGACTTGTTTGGTGCTATCTTCTTCGTGTCAGTTGGCATGTTGGTCGACCCCGCCGTGTTAGCCACCTATTGGCTGCCCATACTCGTTATCTGCTTAGCGATTATTGCGGGGCAAGCCGTGTTTGGCACCACCAGTTTCTTGCTCTCAGGCCAACCCTTACGCATCGCTGTGCAAGGTGGTTTCTCGTTGGCACAGATTGGTGAGTTTGCCTTCATCTTAGCCTCATTAGGTACAACGTTGGGTGTAACGAGCGATTTCCTTTATCCTGTTGTTGTGGCGGTGAGCATCATCACCACCTTCTTTACTCCTTACATGATACGTGCCGCGCGTCCTACTTACCAATGGCTTGAGCGCATTGTACCCGCCAACGTTATGCAGCGTTTGGCTGAACGCGGTACGAAAGCCGCGCCTACGATAGCACACGAGGAGGGCGTTTGGAAGCGTTTGCTCACTGCCTTGGTAAGTCAAGTGGGTGCTTACCTCACGCTGAGTGTGGCTGTTATCCTCATCTCCTTCTCCGTATTATTGCCCTTGAGCCGTGCTCTGTTGGGACATTGGTGGGGCAATGCTGTGTGTGGACTGCTGACGCTCATCGTATCGTCACCCTTCTTGCGCGCTATAGTGATGCGTAAGAACCATTCAGAGGAGTGGAAAGAACTGAGCCGTCAAGGTCGCCTTCATCGCATGGCCCTTTGGATCACCTTTGTGTTGCGTTATGCCATAGCTGCCGCAGCCGTTTATTACGTGTTCAACTTCTTGTCGCCCCTATGGTGGCCGTGGCACGTGGCAGCAGCCATTGCCGTAGTAGGACTCTTCATTGCTTCACGTCAAACAAAGTGGATAAGCATCAAAATGGAGCGCACCTTCTTACAAAACCTTCGTTCGCGTGAGGCACGTGCCCTGGCCGACGGCACAGAACCTGGCTATGCTGGTAGACTTACCAATCGCAACATTCACATAGCCGAACTCGAAGTGCCCGATAATAGTGCATGGGCGGGCCGCCGCTTGTGTGAGTTGGCCTTTAGTCATGAAGACGGAGTGATGATCGCTGCCATTGTGCGTGGTGCGCATCGCATCAACGTGCCTGATGGTGAGGCAATGATATTCCCTGCTGACCGCATAGAGGTGATTGGTAGCGATGATAGTCTGCAACACTTCCAACAACGTATGCAAAGCGAACAGACTGCTTATCCCTTGGCTGCCAGCCGTTTGCAGTTGCGCCGTCTGCTCATACGTCAAGGCAGTCCCTTTATCGGCCTCGCTTTGCGTGACAGTAATATTCGTTCTGCCTATCACTGCATGGTAGTAGGATTTGAAGACAGTGACGGCAATATTATTCCTGCTACGGCCGAACGCGTTATTCTCCGCAATGATGTCCTTTGGGTCGTAGGCGAGGACGACCACCTCACCACCTTGCGCAGCAAAGCACGTGAAGTGGTGACGGTATAGGGAAGGTTATAGTTGTTTAGTAATGCTTTTAAAATTACACAAGTCGTTTTTTTGAACATTACTTAGTCTGATTATCAACGTGACGTAACTCAACCTCCTAACCTTCTAACCTTCTAACCTCTTAACCTTCTAACTCACTCCCTTATCCCTAACGAATGGACCTTTCCCACTTACTTTCCCCTTCCAAGACGAATGCTGTACGTGGCATTTGTGCTTTAGCTATATTTTTGTTTCACATTATCATTGGCATTAGTTCCTCAGCTGTGTTTCACTTTTGGGGAGGCATGTTTGTGGCCGTATTCTTAATCCTGAGTGGCTATGGCATCAATGAGTCGTTTCGCACAGCCTAAAAGACTATTGGCACAAACGACTGACCAAGGTGATCGTTCCCACCTTGGTCTTTGCCAGTTGCTTTAGCTTATTCGACCCGCAACGCAATATGCAGACCCTTGTAAATGAGGTGCTTTCGTGTTGTTCGTAGTAGCCCCAGGCGTATGGTACGAAGTAGCCGTTCGCAACGATTTTATAGCCAACCTATTGTTGGTGGGTGCCTTTGTCAATTGGTTGAGCAGTCGCATCACGACAGTGTGGTTGACAGGTCATGCCATTGTATTAGGTATTGTCGCTGGACTCTTTGCCAGCACGCGATTGGTCACACTTATCCCCTTGGAACACTTATTACATACTACTCAATTTGTGCCTTGGCACAAATTGAGTAGTATGTAATAAGTATGTTAAATAAGTATGTTATGTATGTTCTCGCGCTAAGCGACTATAAGCAACATGCTGCTGCCGCGGGTTGAAAACCCGCCCCCCAATTAGGCAGTTTCTTACGCATACGAGTGCATACCGCCTAAGAAATAGTTTACACCGAAGTAAGTCATCAGTACCGTGGCAAAGGCTACGACACAGAACCAATGAAAAGAACGTGGCCGACGCAGCCAAGGTAATGATTGCGCATGAAAGAGCGTGGCATAAAGCATAAAGGTGATGAGAGCCCACGTCTCCTTAGCGTCCCAACTCCAATAGCTGCCCCACGATTGGTTAGCCCACACGGCTCCTAAGAAAATGCCAATACCTAAGAAGAATACAGCGGGATAGAGCATCAATCGACCTAATAATAGCAAACGCTCAGCCTGTGTGGACACTAAAAGCCCCATTAGCCCGTTTAAGAAAAGGAAAGCTAATAATGAATATCCCATCATCACTACCGATACGTGGAGGCTCAGCCAGGGAGAAGAGAGTACGGGCATGAGATGAGTTACTTGTGGATTGTTCTGTCCCAAGAAGGATACCAATAGGGCAAAGCCGGCCAATAAGGCTCCAAATGGTAGAAGCACGGCAAAGCGACGATGTAGCGCAGCAGCTACGCACAGTGTGACGAGTGCCATGAATTGCATCGTTTCCATACCATTGCTCAGGGGCACGTGGTCAGCGATGTACCAACGCAGGGTGAAAGCAAAGGCCAGAGTGAGAGTGAGGGCGTAGAGGGTTATGGGTAATACCTTCTGGTCCCACACGTTAGAAGGAGCATTTTTAAGATAGCGAACCATTAGGCGGCCAAAAGCGACCAATCCTAATGTTAGGCTCAACATAAAAAGGATTTTGGCAAAGGGAATACGATTGTAGAGCAGTTCTGCCTTGACACGTAGAGGCGAAAGGCGTGCCACGCTATGGTCTTTAGGCAGCGGCCGAAAGAGCGTTCCCTTTTGTAGCATCATGATTAAGCCCACCTTCTCGTCCACCTCCGCAATGGCCTTCTGTAAGGGATCGTTAGACCTTACGTTGCCTGTATCGTCTCCTTTCCAATATTGGTTGAGCACGTAAGTTCCATTAGCAAAGAAGTTCGATAGACTTGCATATTTGCCTTCGATGTGTAGTAAAGAACGTAGTTGTTGGCTCTTAACCAATATCATGGGTTCGTCTTGCCACACCTCGGGACGAAACAACCACCCCGTTACAACTTGCTCGGCCGATAGTCCGTGATACGTGTCACTTCCATAGAGCTTGCGCATAAAGTCAAGTGCCATCGTGTTGAAGGGGGCCACGCGGTCATTATAGATTATCTGCTTCGTGGCCAACGAGTCGGCTTTGGAACGATTGAAGGCGGGAAGTTCGCGAGCGGAAAGATTCTGTACACTTAATGTTAATAATAGTCCCAAGACGAGTGTTCCCTTGCGCAATAAGGGGTGGCGTAGGAGGCGACGAAACTCTTCACTACGGTCGAAGACGGTCATCAGCATCGAGAGTCCCAGCAGGAGGTAGCCTAAGTAAGTAATGCCTGTGCCTACAGGGTCGTAGTTGACGCTGAGCCAACTGCCACGGCCGTTATCGTCGTATGACGACTGATAGAAGCGGTAGCCCGCGTGTTTGAGTATGTTATTCATCGAAATGTCTTCTTCACGTGTACTATCTGCGCCTTGATCAGTAAGCGTAATGTGGCTCACGTAGTCGGCTGCGGCTTCCGTGCCAGGATAGTATATCACGCGGAAGGTGTCAAGACGTAGAGAAAAGGGGAGGGGATAGGTCTGTTTAAAGTCTTCGCTTTGGAATTGACTCACCTTCTGTCCTTGTTGTAAGTGGATAATGCCTTTGTGAGAAGTGAGGTAAGTAGTAAGGGCACCTGCTAAGATGACGATAAAAGAGAGGTGGAGCATCATCACTGAGAAGCGGTGCCACAATTGATACTTCACCATGCCGCCCAACATGAGTAGTACGAGTAGGCCCCATAGGGCGCAAAACCACGGTGTGTGATATATCGTGTCGCTCACCCATTCGCTTCCCCATTTACTTTCTAATAGGGTGGCAGCGGCCATTAAAGCTAATAAGAAGAAAAACAACGACAAGGTGACATTCTTGCCGTTAAAATGAGATCGTAACATATTGTAAAGCGATTAATGAAACGATTAACGAACAAAATTAATGGATATGTCACAGGAACATTATACCATTAATTCTGTTCGTTAATCGTTTATTATTTTTTGTTAGAACGGTTTGAATGTCTCGTTATGAACGGCCTTGGTGGCCATACACTCCATTTCAATCAACCAACCTGGTCGGCAGACGGGGGCGTGAACGATTACTTTAGGTACTCCTGGAAAGCGTTCTTCAAACATACGATTGACGACTGCGTAGTCGGCCGTGTCGCGTAGGTAGACAATCATCTGGCCCACATCCTCAAATCCGCAATCAGCCTCCGTGAGTAGTGCTTCCACGTTCTCCCACATACGCTCCGTCTGCTGACGAATGTTGCCCATGTGTAGCACGTTGCCCTTGTTGTCGATGCTTGCTGTGCCAGAGATGAACACTTGGCGGCGGTCACCATACTCAACGCTTGTGCCGCGTTCAAAACTCACTCCATATTCGTATGTGGGGTTGAGGTGGGTAGGGGCATAAAGAAACTTAATTTGTTGCTTTACGTCAAGTCCCAGTACAGCATACGTGTCGAGTTGTACCAACACCTTAGGATCGGCATTGCGTCCGTTGATGCCCGTACTTGAGATGAAGTGCGTCTGGCTGGTTAAGTTTTGTGTGTAAAACTCTTCATTGCGTGCTTTTACTACGCCCGCATAGTTAACGTCTACGTTCTGTACGAAGAACCAAGTGCGAATGCAGTTGTCGGCCAGTTTGCCGCCATTGCTCAAGAGTTGCATGGTGTATTCTTTCAGCAGTAGGCTCGTCTGCTGTTCTGACGTCTCGGCATGGCTTACGGCTGTGCCTCCCCACAAGTGGGTATAGCCGCCATGTTGCACCTTGTAGAGTCCGTTGTCGAATGAGCCAGCACCGATGCCTGTCTGAAGGTAAGCCCAAAGAGCTATCTTCGTACCATTAAGTGGTGCTTGCTCTACTACAGAACATGCGCATGCAGGTGCTTCTGGCACTGCAGAGTATAAGGCTTCATATTGATTGGCAGCATCGCTTAGGAAGTAACGCTTTATAACTGACGATGCACCCTTGAGTTCTGTTTCGAGCAGATTATAATATGTGTTGAGAACGCTATCAAGCTGTTCTTGGAAGGTTTGTTCGGGGTGTGTAGCGTGAATCATTACGTGAAATTCCGTTACACCATCTTCAACTTCAAACTTTGAAATTTCAGCCAACGTGTTCTCTAACTGAATGGCTGATCTTTGCTGTACGTGGGTCATACTGTTTGTCATTCTTTCTCTGTGGCACTTAGCCAAACTCTATTGATAGTCTATCGCCTTGTGCCTTACATTCTTTATTCTGAATGCAAAAGTACGAAAAAACAAGCTACTTTTTATTCCATAATGCCCTATGACACTCAAAATCACCACTATTGGGTATAAACTGCAATTTATCGGCCTAATTGGGGGAACGCGTCCTAACCTGGGGGCGACGCGTCCCCGCGTCGGTATTTGCTTGTCAAGGCTCGATGCCTTGACAAGCAAATGCTCTTCTATTTAAAGCATTACCATGTTGGGGCCTCGAGCCCCAACATGGCAATACCGACGCGGGGACGCGTCGCCCCCAGGTTAGGATCCGCCCCCCAATTAGGCCGATAAATTGCAGTTTACCAAATTCATCGATAAGCGTGGTCTTACCTACTTGTCTTGCACCACGTAGCACAAGTGGTTTGCGATTGGGACGCTGACTCCACTTCTCTAAATCTTCTATTAATTGTCTGTATATCATAGCTTTCGTTTTTTGAAAAAGTACAGTGTTTTCCTAAATCATAGGCAAAAGAACGGCTTTTTCTTCCTAAATCATAGGCAAAAATAGATAAAATCTGTCCTAAAACATAGGCAAACGATACCAAAGACGTACAGCAAGTGGGGGCAGGCATCTGACCTGCGGAACGATTTTTTTACGTTTCCACAGGCCGAGAAGTCTGCCCCCACTTGCTATATTTTAATACGTTCTCTTATCTAACTGAAACTTTCTTGACCTCTTTGCCCGACTTTACGACATAGGGGGCAGCGGGGAGGGAAAGCGTGCAGCTGGTGGCGCTTGATTGGTGAAGCAAACGGCCATCGGTGTCGAATACTTGGAATGTGTGGCCTTGCGGATTGTTAATTGTTAACTGTCCGTTTTGTACGTTCACCCGAAGGGTGTTGTCAGAAGCTGTTACGGCATGTACGGCGGCCAACTCAGTGGGGAGAAACATCTGCCACTGCGCTCCACTGGCCACTAAAGTGTAACCCTCTGGCACGGTGGTGGGAGCAGCTGCGCCAATGCGCGTGATGAGCGTGCCATGGTGGCCTACGGCATGGCTCTCGTAATATTGGCTGCGCGCCGTTACGGTGACGTTGCTCTCAGAGTGAACACCAGCTTGACGACGAATGGCTATCATTTGGTTGATAGCATCGCGGTCAGCGCCAGCCCAATGAGGGTAGAACACGCAAGGAATGCCAGGCGAAGAGAGGATAAAAGCGTAGGCAGCTTGCACGTTGCCAGTGTACTTATTGCTGTCGCGATACGTGTCGTGATTGTCGACAAAGGTGACGGAATAGCGGTTGTAGTTATGATGATGAATCATACCCGCTGGGCGCCAAGTGGTCTTATCCTCTATCCACGACATATTACTAAAGTTGTTTTTGGCCAGTCCGTTGTTGAGAGCCGCATATTTAGCGGGATAGTCGAAGGCCATGCTCTGCTTGCCTGTTGCCACGATCCATGCCGCTACGGGGTCGTAACTGCCGTCCCAATATTCGCCTACGGAGAGGTAAGGCTGCGTAGCTTCGTTGAAGAGGCCAACGTACTTGCCATTATAGCCTTTACAGAAGTCGTAACGCCAACCGTCGTAACCATACTCACCATGCAACCAGTTGAGGTAAGCCTCAATGTCTTGTTGTACGTAAGTGGAGGTGTGGTCGAGGTCGCGTGCACCGTCCCAATTCTCCCCCGTATCTTTTGCCCCTTTTGCCGTGCCATACCATGAGCCAGCCGAAAGGTTGGTGTTCATCTCGTCGTTGGAGCAGATGTGGTCGGTTGTGAGTTGGTACGAGCCATACGTGCCAAAGTCGTCTTTCGTGAAGTTGCCCCAGCCCGTGTCGCCCGCGCGGTGGTTGACAACGATGTCGGCGATGACTTTCACATTGCTATTATGCAGTGTACTGATGAGCGTCTTGAGCTGTTCGGCCGTGCCCCAACACGATGTCTGATTGTTCCATTGTCGGGGGTGATAGCCCATATTGTTACCGCCTACGGCCCCACCGCCTTCAGCACTGGCAGAAGGCGGCAGCCAAATGAGATTAAAACTCTTGGCTATATCAGCGGCTTGGTCTGTCAACTGTGTCCAACCTGTCTGTCGTTGTGATTTCCAATAGAAACCTTGTAGCATAACGTCCTCGCTCTCAGCGGGTGCTTGGGCGTAAACGCCAAGGGACGCTACGCTAAGGAATAACGCTAAAACTCTTTTCATTACATTCATGCTTAAACGTTAAGGCGCGCTTCGCGCGCTGGATGGGAACATTAATTATCATATAATTGATCATTAATTATTTCATTAATTTTTTTCATTAAATTATTTCATGTAATTGGTCATTAATTATTTCATGAAGTCGTTGTACGTCAAAGTAGAAGAGAAATTAATGACATTTATATGAAATAATTAATGACCAATTACATGAAAAAAATTAATGAAGAAATTAAAGACTAATTATATGATAATTAATGTTTCCTTCCAACGCGCGAAGCGCGCCATTCATGTCATTTTGTGTTAGTATTTAGCAGTGATGCTGTAATTCATGTCGTAAAGGTCGACCGTAATGGTGAATGAAGTTGCACCTTCGGGTTCGATCAAGTGCCATGAATATTTGTCACCACCGATGACGAACTTACCCTCAGTGCTTTCATTGTCCTTAGATGTAGCGCAGAGGCAGTTGCCCTCGTTTGCCCAATCGAAGTTGCCGTCAGCACCGAAGCCAGACTCTGGAGCAATCTTAAACCAGTGCCAACCGCCTACGGCAGGGACAGTAACGGTGAACACACCGTCAGCTTCCTTTGTCATCGGGTGACTCTTGTCAGAACCTAAAGCTCCAATGTAATAATAAGCTGATTCCAACGCGGGAGCAACGGGCTTAACCTTTACCTCAAACGTCTTGGTAGCGCAAATGCGATCCGTCTTTTTAGCACTTGTCCAAGCATAAACGCTGGCCTTTACTTGCAAGGTGCGAAACGCTGGACGACGGCCAAACGCTTTGGTAATGATGTCGGCTAAGTCGCTTACCTGTACAGTATTGTCGGTAAGGGCGAGTGGAGTAGTCGTGCCGTCAGCATTGACCACGTCCAATGCGGTAGAGTCCGTAACGTAGCCTTCGGGCAATTCTGCTGCCACCTGACCTAACTCAATGCTTTGAGCCGTAACATTGCCCAAATCGATGTCGGCAGCAGGTGTAACGTTTACGACTACGTTTTGTGGCTCTTCTTGTGGATTGCTCTGAGGAGCCTTCCAGTCGGTATAGTCTTCATCGCAAGCCGTCAAGCAGAGTGCTGCGGCCATTAATGTGAATAATATCTTTTTCATTGTTTTTTTTATTTTGGGGTTAACGAGTTAACAAGTTGACGAGTTAATGGGTAAGTTAGTCTTTTTAGTTGACAAGTTAACTTGGTAACTACTTCCTTTTAAAGTAACTTACCCGTTAACTTGTCAACTCGTTAACTCGTTAACTAAAAAGAAAACTACTCTTTAATAAAGCGGAAAGCCCCCGTGATGTCGTTAACGATAACGAGGTAGTCAGCTTCGTTGGCAATGTAAATGTTTCCACCACCGCTCTTAGCACCTACGCCGTAGTAGCCAGATTGGCAACTGGGCGTTTCGGTTTTGTACTTACTGCCAATCTCCATCTTCCAATCGTTGGCTTGGAACTTTAACTCAGTGCCTGCGGGCAAGTGAATGCGTGTGTACCAATCGTGGTTGTTCTCGCCCACAGTCGTGTTAACTGGACTCATAGCAACACCGTCGCCCCAATTATTGAATGAACCATTGAGGTAAACTTGGCTGTAAGTAGTGGCATCGTCTGTCTTCGTAATGCTAATGCCCGAAGCATCACCCTTAGCTATCGCCTTAGTGTAAACTGTAATGTTGTAAACACCTGCTACACCTGGAGCAATGTTGCCGCAACCATCATTGTTGATAACGAACTGACCATACTCCGTGCCTTGACCAATTTGGGCTTTCCAATTGTCGGTGAGAGAGCCACGCAGTTTGAAGATGGCATCAGCGGGTATGTAGCCCGTCCACGAAATAGTGCCGTAACCTGAATCTTCGTCATACTTATCGCCCGTGAGATAGAGAGGCAAAGTACTTGTTGGCACTTGATCGCCCCATGTACCATCGGCAAAGCAGCTACCAACCAAGTACCAAGTAACGGGTTCAGCTATCTCGGTGCGCTGGTAGTAGGGCGCGTAGGTCATCTTGATGATGTTAGAGTAAACGGGCTGCGTAGAAGTAGTCTGTGCACTTACACGATAGTAAACGTCAGTTGAGGCTGGCATATTGTCGGCCTTTGCGCTCGTTTCGCGTAAGAGAATGAGGTCAACGTCAGCAGGAGCGAGTTTGTACTCACACTTTGTCTTGCTCTCATCGTATTCCTTTACCTCAACGCCTTCAGCAAATTGCTGTTTGCCGTCAGCAGTGGTCACTACTTCGTTGCCCGTCTTAGCTACGACGTATTGCAACTTATAGGTGGTAGCGAGTGGCATGCCACCATAGTTGGGTTGGCTCCAAGTGAAAGTGATAGAGTCAGTTGTATTCTTCAGATCATACGTGTTGCCCGCAAGAGCTGGCGTGTTCAGCGTAAAAGTGTCGGGCATGTGCAGCACGGGGTTAGAGTCATTGTCGTCAGCACACGAGGTGAAGCCGAGTGCAACGCCTAAGCCCAATGCTACGGTTGGTAATATATGATATAGTTTCATGGCTTTCTTTTTTAATTATGAGGGAGTTGACAAGTTAACGAGTTGACGAGTTAACGAGTAAGTTAGTTCTTTTAGTTGACAAGTTAATTCGGAAAAGATGACCTTTTAAAGTAACTTACCTGTTAACTTGTCAACTCGTTAACTCGTCAACAAAACAACTCGTCAACTAAGGATCAATTATATCCCTCGTTTTGTTTCAAGTTAGGATTGTTGCTCAAGTCAGTTTGAGGAATGGCAAATACCTTGCGGAATGAAGGGAACGACGCACCGTTTTGTTCACCACCCATGTATTCCCACGTATAGTCAGACTGACCAGCAAACTTGTTGAAACGAATCAAGTCCGTGCGGCGGCGACCCTCAAACCAGAACTCGCGTGCCCACTCCGTACAAATGTCGTCAAGTGTAGCACCGCTCAACTTTGGAGCGTGAGCGCGGTCGCGCAACTCATTCAGCATATCGTCTGCATTTGTGTTCGGGCCAGACTTACGTACCGAAGCCTCTGCGTATGTTAAGTAAGCCTCGGCAATACGCATCAAAGGCAGGTCAGTGTCGACGTAGTCAATGGCTGAAGCACTGGCACCGTCAGAGCGCACGTTGCGGAACTTCACACTGTTGAAGCATTGATCCATGTTGTCAACCTCAGTGAGGTACTGCGTATAACCCTTAGAGTAGAAGAGCGCACGATCATCATGTGCTGCACCCGTCATCTCAGCAATGCTGCCCGTCTGCGGAGGAGTAGCACCCTTGAAGAAGAGGTCAACTAACTTACCCTTTACTTGAATACACTTACCCCAGCTGGTGTTCGTGCCAGAGGGAACGTCCGTGTTCATATCGTTGTTGTTGGCATAGCAACCTTGAATCAACATCTGCGTGCCACCGTCCGTCTTTGTTGTGATACCGTCTTGGATAGCGGGCAATGTCATTTCATATTGAGCACCATTGGTGTTGTTATCGGCCAAGAAAAGCATCTGGTAAGGAGAGTAAACCTCGCCTGTAACGGGGTTGGTTTTACCCGTCTTCATCAAGTGGTAGTAACCATTGTTGATCACCTTCTCGGCATACGTCATGGCATCGGTGTAGCGTTCATTGCCAGTGTAAACCTCAGCATTTAAGTAAAGGCGAGACAAGAGTTGCCAAACAGCCACCTTGTCGGCGCGGCCGTAAGTGTTCTTACCTGGTTCAGCCATTTTGCTCTCGATGTCGAGCAGTTCTGACTCTACATAGTCGAAGAGCTGCTGGCGGTTGTAATACGCTGCATTCTCTGACGAAACCTTCGTACAGAACGGACCTGCGCCAAAGATGTCGAGCACAGAGAGGTAGTTGTAAGCACGAATGAAGCGTGCTTCAGCCAATCGCTGCTCGTCCTTACCAATATCGTTGATGTAAGAGTTGCACAACGTGATGTCGAAGTAGAGACGGTAGTAAAGGCCCAAGGCAAAGCCATTGTTGGCCGTGTACTTATTATACATCAACTCTTGTATACCACCATCGTTGCCTGAATAGTTCCAAGCAGCTTCGTCGCTCGTGAACTCGTTCAAGTACCATTGCATACGATAGTACTGCGTAAAGCCCTCGTTTTCCATTACGTTTGTCGGAATATCAGGCTTACCCGCATTGCCCTGCTGACCAGTGAGGCTGAAAGTAGCATAAAGTTTGTTGAAAAGCGCGTCATCGTTGGCCACCTGCGTTTGCTGTGGGTTGATAGGCTTAACGTCTAAGTCGCCCACACACGAAGTCAGGGTCAGACCACAAGTACAAGCCATGAGCGCTGCATATTTCTTAATATTGAGTTTCATTGTAGTAGCGGTTTTGAGGTTTGGAGTTTTTAGGTTAGGAGGTTATAAAGTTACCATAACCTTATAACCTTCAAACTTCAAACAATCACTTTTTAGAAGTTAAGGTTTACACCCAAGATGCAAGTGAAGGGACGCGGATAGATGTTGTTATCGTAGCCACCGTCAATCTCGGGGTCGAGACCCTTGTACTTGGTAATGGTAAATACGTTCTGAGCAGTGGCATATACACGACCCGAGATGTTGCTACGGCCGATGTGGTCGAATGAGTAACCGAGGGTGATGTTGTCCAACTTCAAGAACGAAGCATTCTGAATGAAGTAGTCAGAGCAAGAAGCTCTGGCACTTGATGCCGTCCAATTCTTGGCCAACTCATAATTCAAAACGTTGCGATAAGCATTGCCTGTGTAAACACGGGTAAGGCCTGTGTTCATATTATCAGCCTCCACTGCATTGTAAGCGTAGTTATTCAAGCTGGCGCGGAAGCCGAGGCCTAAGTCCCAATGCTTATAAGTGAGTTTCGTGCTCAAGCCCATCGTAACGTCGGGGTCAGACTTCTTATAGAAGTAGCGGTCGCGGTTGTCGATAATGCCGTCGGCATTGCGGTCAACGAACTCGCCATAAATAGGTTGTCCCTTCTCGTCATATACCTGTTGGAATACGTAGAAAGCACTAACAGCCTGTCCCTTCTTCCATGCCTTAATCATACTGTCGGCCGTGGCTTTACCACCAGCGCAGTAAGCATTCGAAATGTAGTAGTCAGAACCTTGAGAAGCGATGAGTTCGTCAATCTTGTTCTTGTTCCAACCCAAGTTGTAAGAGATTTCCCAACCCCAGTCGGCTGTCTGAATAGGGCGAACGGTCAACATGGCTTCAAAACCAGTGTTGTGCAACGAACCAATGTTGCTCAATACGCTACTGCTGAAGTTAGAACCTACAGCGACGAAGCCCGTGTTCAAGAGGTCTGTCGTCTTGCGGTAGTACCAGTCTAAGTTAGCCGTTACGCGGTTGTTCCAGAATCCGAGGTCAACACCTACGTTGTAAGTAGTCGTCTTCTCCCAAGTCAAGTCCTTGTTATAAGCCTCAGGACGATAAGTCGTGCCGTCTTTGCCTACAATGGGATAGAACGCACCTGCTATATTCTGCGTATAGTTAGGCATATAGACGTAGTCGCCATAGCCATGCTCCTGCTGACCCGTGATACCCCAACCTAAGCGGAGCTTTAGGTCGGTCACGCTCTTCACATTCTTCAAGAATGATTCCTCTTTCACCTTCCATGCAAAGGCGGCTGCGGGGAAGAGCCCCCAACGCTGATCCTTTGCAAAACGTGAAGAACCATCGTCGCGTAGCGTAAACGTGAGCAAGTAGCGATCCTTCAAGCTATAGTTGAAGCGGCCAAAGAAGCTAACGAGGTAGTACTCCGTCTTGAAGAGAGAGTTCTTCTCTTTAAAGTAGTTCGGGTTAAGCAATTCACCTGGCTTCGTCAAGTGAGTAGAAGGATAGTAAACGGGGTAGCTATAGTCTGTCTTGCGGTGGAAATGTTGCCATTCATAACCCACCATGGCATCGAAGTGGTGTGCCTCGGTAAAGTTCTTAGAATATTGGGCATACATATTGAGTGAGAGGTTGTACTTATCACTCTCGTTCCAGCCCTTGCTGCCATAGTACATATTGCCATAGTCAGTAGGCAAGCAAACCTTGTCGCTGTGGCCATGAGCCACTTCCATACCACCGTTTACGTGGAGACGGAGGTCTTCAAATCCGTGTACCTTATAGTCCAACTCCAAGTTGCCTTGCAATGAACGGCTCTTACCGATGTTGCTCTCATTGTTAAGTACTGCGACAGGGTTGCCTATGGCTAAGGCGTTGCGAGCGTGTGTCCACTCACTATCGCCATAGTCGGTTGTAGCAGGCCATTGCCAGTAGCCACCGTACTCTTTCGCCTCGGGGCGGTCGTCGTAGATAGGTTTCGTGGGGTCCATGTTAATGGCTTGGCCAATGGCATCGGTGTTGGCGTATGAGGCACGCGAGTACATAAACTTACCATTCAAGTTGACCGAGAGGTGGTCTTGCAAGAAGGTCGGTGAGAGGTTGAAACTACCCGTATAACGATTGAAGTTGGACGTCTTGAGCGTACCCTTCTGCTCTGTATAACCAAAGCTAACGCGGTAAGGCATATTCTTCATGCCACCGCTCAGCGTAATATTGTGGTCGGTCGAAACGGCGGTGCGATAGATTTCTTTCTGCCAATCGGTGTCGGCAAAGCGATGTTCGCCCGCAGCATTGAAGTAACCGAGGTTTTTGTAATAATCAGAAGCCAACCAAGCAGCGTCGTCGGTCAGTCCAGTGCGTTGGCGAACGAGGTCTATCAACTCTTGCGCGTTGAGCACGTCCATATACTTCGTATTCGTGCTGACTGATACGTTGCCATTGTATGAAACGCGGGGCTTCGTGTTCTTACGTCCCTTCTTCGTCGTGATGATGATAACGCCGTTTGAGGCACGTGAACCATAAATAGCCGTAGCTGAGGCGTCCTTCAATACGGTGAAACTCTCAATATCGTTCGGGTTGACAAGAGAAAGCGCATTGGGTGAACCCTCAATGCCGTCGTTGTCCATAGCCAAACCGTCGATGACAATCAGCGGGTCGTTCTTAGCGTTCAATGAAGATCCACCACGAATACGGATGGTAGCACTTGTACCCGGTGCACCATTGTTCGAAACGACGTTGACACCTGCTATCTTACCCTGAATCATGTCCTGAGCCGAAGTCTGAAGACCGTGGTTCTTGTCGTCAGGCTTAATAGCCGTAACCGAACCCGTGAGGTCATTCTTCTTGGCTACACCATAACCAATGACAACGGCTTCGTTGAGCGTAGAGTTATCCTCCAATGTAATAACCACCGTGCCGTCGGCCTTGATAGTAGCTGGTTTATAACCAATATAAGCCACATGGATGTTGGCTCCAGGCTTTACGTTAATTTTAAAGTTACCGTTAGCATCTGTTTGGGTCATGGCTTTCGTACCCGGCACAGTAACCGTGGCAAAGGGCACAGCCTCGCCTGTAGTGTCTTGCACATGTCCACTAACCGTTAGCCCCTGGGCCAAAGCGCCCATCGGTAGGCTTGCTCCTGCCAGCAATAGCGACAAGAGACGGGAGTTGAGTGACTTCTTTTTCATGATATTTATTCTTTGAGAATCGTCTTTTTTCAGTTAACAAGTTAACGAGTTAACGGGTTGACGAGTAAGTTTGTTTTTTTAGTTTTTAGTTGACAAGTTAACAAGAAAGTTAGTCCTTTTAAGGTAACTTACTCGTTAACTTGTCAACTTGTTAACTCGTTAACAAAAGAACTCGTTAACTTGTCAACTTGTTAACTCGTTAACAAAAGAACTCGTTAACTTGTCAACTTGTTAACTCGTTAACAAA
>UQHJ01000022.1 GCA_900540885.1 uncultured Prevotella sp. | reverse complement strand
TGAATCGCTCCCACAGGGGTTTTGAATCGCTCCCACAGTGTTTTTGTTTTTCTCCCTCAGTGTTTTTAGAATGAAACTTTGAAACTAAAAGTGAAACATAGAAGTCGTATGTTTCAGCCTTCAAAAGTATTGATAATCAATAAGTTGAAACATAAAAATGAAACATGAAACATAAAAATAGCAAGGGTAAAATATACGTAAGCTAAAAGTGCCTATTCAGGGCATTATGAAACGTTTTGTAGAGGTTTGTAAACTGCAATTTATCTATTGGTGTCCTATAAAAATTCGAGCCTTTCGAAAAAAATAGGGCTGATTCCATTTGCTGGAGTCAGCCCTTTTTGGTTGTTTTGATGCTACCAAACAAATAAAACAACCATGAGCAAAAGTAATTATTTCTTCGGACAGCCGTTGTGCTAACCTTCACGTTCCCAATGGAGCATTTTCAATAAATGGCGAGATTTATTGGTAAATACGTAAACCTCGCCATTTAATGGATTCAGGTGATAAGTATGAACTATTTCACAAAGACATTCTATGCCTTTACGCATATCTACTCCTTGAGTAAAAAGATTGTATTTGTTGGTTTCGTTTAGGTTGAGCATTTTTCATTTTTTGCGGCAAAGTTCTCACCTTTCTGAAACTCTAACAATACGGCTTGGATGGAATGCTTACAAAACTTTTATACTGTCATATAAGAACTTACATACACATACGCTTCATTATCAAATCTTTCACGACAATGAATCGATACCCAATCTTTTGCAGAAAAGAAGATGTACTCTTTCGTGCTGTGTCAGACGCGTTATGGTCATGACGACAGAAGCTGATAAGGCGATCATTTATAAAGCACACATCATAATACATAGCGGCAATATTGCCAATCCAGATGTCGTGCATAGGAGTATGTTTTGGAAAAGGCAGAGACTTTTCAAGTACACACCTGCGGAAGGCCATGCAGCAACCCAAATAGCCATTCTTAACAAAAAGATTATACATCCAACCAGCACGAGTACGATTGAGTTCGTAAAATGAAGGTGCTGTAACATTCAATGCTCCGTCTGTTACAACGCAATCGCTAACAACGCAAGATGAATGCTGAAGGGCTTTCATCATCACTTCAACTTTATTGGGCATCCATTGATCATCTTGGTCTGAAAGGAATATATAATCTCCCTTTGCGTTTTTTAAGGCATTCTCAAAGTTAGGAATGGGGGAATGCAGCGACGGACCATCTATAAGATATACCTTTGGCAAGCAAGCATCGTTGTCAATATACGTTTTTATCAATTCACGCGTACCATCAGTGCTATTGTCATCAGAAATAACAATCTCGTCATCGACTGATAGCTGAGGGTATATGCTATCCAATTGCCTACGCAATTCCTCTTTCCCATTATATGTAGCGATACAAACTGATATCATTTGCTTTTCTTTAGTAAAAATAGTGTTATAGTGCTAAACCGCTTTTACTAATAAAGTGGTTATACGAAATTTTAGTACAATGAAATTTTCTATAAGTAGAATGGTTCTTGAATAGTCTTCAAGCATCTGTTAAGAATATGCTTAAAATGCCCATAGAAGGAATTTATGTAAGAAGATTTTCCTCTTTGATGTGTGACAACAACTTTTTTCTACCTATTACCTTATACTTAATAAAGCGAAAAGCACTTATGTGTCCAACTTTATTAAGCATTCGATATCTGCGTATATTATCTTTTATGATTTGTGGCAAACGTAGCAGTTTACTCACTAGTGTTACATTAAGTTGGCGAGCTCCCAAACAGTTATCTCCGTGCTGTCGATAATAAATTAATGGTTGATCTATATCAATGACCTTACCCTTAGACCATAGGACCGCTGCCGTTATCCATGAATCATGCATCAACGCTTCTTTGCAATCACATGGAGTCACTTCTTTGGCTCTTGAATTTATCATCATTGTGCAACCAGTTGCAAGATTAAAAGCAGACAACATCTCAAAAGAATGTATATCATTAGGATAAATACCTTCATATTTCCAAAAGGAAGGATGAAGCACATTCAAGTCCTGATCAACGACAAAGAGGTCTGAGTGGACAATTATAGGACAGTTAGGAAACGTTTTCTCTGCTTTGTTCATACTGTTGTAGGTGATCTCAACCTTGGTATTAAGCCAAACGTCATCGTGATCGCAAAACATATAATAGTCCGCTTCAACACATGATAGCATTTGCATAAAATTGCTTTTTGCTCCACCTGTCGGGGGAAAGTCTAAGAGTACGATATTATTATGCGAGCTAAGATATTCACTGATTATTGACAACGTTGCGTCTTTTGAACCGTCATCATGAATATAAAGAGTCCAGTCTTTGTATGACTGGCTGAAAAGAGAAACTAATTGCTCTCGTAAGAACTTTTCACTATTGTATGTCGCCAACAAAATGGCGAGCGAATGATTGCATTTAATATGTTGCATAATTATATTATATTATTTAAGCCAAATACCTTTAGCTCTCCGATTAACTATTTTATAATATTGAACAATATTAACTAATAGACCTGGTAGGTTTACTGCACACATAACATACAAGAGGTAATTAAGATTATTTTTATAACTACAAACTAATGTTGCTAAAGGAATATAAAGGACTGCCGCAATTATTGTCATAATAAGCTGAAGTCTTAATGTTCCAAATCCGTTAAGGATATATGAATAGCGCATACTTGCAACCAATATCATCACATACACAGCAACAATTACTGTCATTGGCAATGATACGGCATTGGCATCGCCAATCCATATAGTGTAAATAGGTCGAGCAAAGATAACCATAAAAAATGCAATTATAAAAAGGCTAGTCATCATTTTGTCTAATAATTTATTAGATTTCTTTATCCACTCGAAATCATTCTTTTTGTATGCATCCGTTGTTGCTGTCCAATAAGGTGCACAAATGATGACAAAGATAAGTTGCAACACCATGAAATATCGATAAGCAATCTGATAAGGAGTTACTAACTCTGGCGAGAAGAAACGCGAAATCAAGATATTTGTTGACATAAACAAGACGACGCCTGCTATCTGTAAGACAAAGAACTTTATGCCTGTAGTCGCTAATGACTTCATACTACTTTTACTTACCATACTAATATGTGGGCATAAGTCTGGATACTTTTTATAAAAAGTAATAGGATAGGCTACCACATATACTATTAGCGGTGAAATCGTATTTATCAATGCAACACATAAGAGAGAATGAATGCCCGTCACATACAATACTACTACTCCCAATAATGCTATTGTCTGCCCCAATGTATTAAGTGCATTGTTTATAGCTGGCAACTGCAAGGCCATATAAAAATTACCAATAAACTTAAAGATAAACGTAGTACAAACCAATATGGCCGAAACATGCAAGATAACATTTAAGTTGTTTACAATGTCTGAATCGACATTAAAGAATTGGTAGGTATCAACACAAAATATCCATATATTTATGAGAAATATTATTGGAATGAATAGTAGTACTAACATATAAAAGGTGGAAGAGACAGTCTTTTGTGCCTCTATTTTTTCACCTAAAGCAAGATGCACAGCTAACTTGTTGCGTAGGCCATTTGCTAATCCAATATCTAAGTTGTCTATCCAAATCAACAAAGAACTTATTGTTAACCATAAGCCATTTTCATATACGCCTAAACAATGAAGCGTCAATGGCACCATGAGTAGTTGAACCAACGCACTCCATATCTTTATACAAAAAGAGATTATAATATTTTTCCTTATTAAATTGGAACGATTATCACCGCCTAATATATGTTGCTTTAGTATTTTAGATATCATATTTTATAATTTATGCATTATAATCACCCAATCTTGAAATATAGGCAAATGCCATTAAAACGACAGCCATGCCTGTCGATGAAATTAATAAGGGATTGGTACCCGAAATAAATATAAACAGACCATAAGATATTGCAATGCCCAAAGTAATATCTTTCTTAAAATACTTCTGCATAGCAAACAAAGGGTATAACAACGTAGTCATGATAAGCAACATGAAAACACCACACATTCGAAGTAACTCTAAGTATGTCCATTCTGTTTGCGTGACCGACGACCTAAATCCTGCAGAAAATAGCCAAGAGCCCGTTCCTTGACCTATTATATAATAGATTGGGAAATAATCGAACTGTCGATGATATGAGATTAGGTGAGCATACTTAATCGCATTTGACGTTTCACCCTTTTCAGTTGCTAACTTATACACTAACAAAAGAAAGCAGCATGCTAGTACACACAACATTGGATAAATAAGTTTCTTAATCCACTTTGTATTACGAGCACCTTGGTAAAAAGCCAATCCGATCAAGGCAAATGGCAATAACATAGTCGAACGTGTTCCGCTTATTAAAAAGGCGAAAGTAATTATTGCCACACATATTATATTCCATATTACATGGGTACGTTTCACAAACAATTCGTAACAGAACAAGTAAAAAGGCAACACTGTGCTAATAAGAGAGCGATAATACATGCCAAAAATGTCAACACCTAAAAAATATCGGTGCGACATTATAACCATTGCATTATTATTAGACATATATTGGTAAACAACATCTTCTATTAATTCGTTAGAAATAACAGCTATAAACAATGTTGTTGCAATTATACATGTAATTAAGGTTGTTATCTTTGCTAATTTTAAAATATCGTAGTAAGGTACCCACAATAACAATATAAGCATCGAAAAACCTTTCATCATGCCCATAAAAAAGCTATTGTCTATAGGCGTACCCAATAACGTCGAAGAGATATAGCTTAGAACCAAAGCAACATAAGGCAGAAATATATAAGGCAGATATGTTAATACCGGCTTATAGAACACAATATTAAACATTACAAGTACTATAAACGCTATGTCTTTTAAATGAAAGACCACATTTGTCGGATCAACCATTACTGCCAAAAGCAGTAAAAAGAATAAGAATGAAGCGACTTTATCTATAATACTATTTCTACTTACATTGAGCGTCATGTTAATATCATTTGCGTTAAAATAAATACTATTTAAGCTTTTATTTCTTTTGCTTAGATTCTATTATTCGTTCCTTGATGAAGAAGAAACAACTTGTACCTGCAAAAGCAACAAATAAACAAGCTAAAACAATCATTTTCTTTTTAGGAGCATAAGGAATCGTTTCTACTGATGCTTTCTCAATAACCGTAAAAACAGGAGTACGCTCCTGAACTTTTGCCTCTGCCATTGTTACTTGTGTGCATGCTTGAGAATAAGTATTATATGCAAGTTGTAGGTCATTCTCAAGAGCGTCTGATTCAAGTTGATACGACTTTAGAGATAGGTCTTCATGGCTATCGCTATAAGCTGCGTATTTTCGTTGTGCCTTAACATATCGTTGATAAGCTTCTTGCTTTAATTTTTGATAATATGCTAAGTCGTCACGTGATTTGTTCGTTCTATAATTCGTTATAAAAAACTGGAGCTGCGTAGCGACTGTTTCAACAATTTGCTTTGCTACATTAGCGTCCTGCGCGTAGGCTTTGATGTCAATAAGTTCGTTCTCCTTATCTATGGTACACAAAATTTGTCCCTTGATTCCTTCAATGAGTGTACTTTCATCTTGTGTAAGAGCTTGAGGATTGATCTTATGGGGATTAATTTTTTTATCCTCTTTCTTTTTAAATAGTCCACCAAGAGCTTTTGCCCACCAACCTTGTTTTTGGTAATCTTGCAAAAATTCAAAATATGTAATATCCTTTTTAAGTCCTTTTGGACGCACCTTTGTATTTAGAAGTCCAACTAAAAAATCATTGGTCGCAACTACGCTTGGATATAGATTAGGTACAATAGCATCATTAGATTTCGAAAAATTAACTCCAGCGAGTGACGCTAACGACCCCATACTACCTCCCAAGGTGCTTGACTCCTTTGACTCTGTAGCAAGTGTGGTCGATGATTCATATATTTTTGGAGTGCCATAAGCTACTATCAATCCCAATGCAAATGCTACGATCATTACAACAATAAAAATTATCTTGTTGCGTAGGTACATTTGAACGATTGACTTAAAACTGATATTATCCATTTTGGTCTTCTTATATGTTTGTTTTTTATTTCCGAATAAATACTCAAATTTTATTTTATATCAATACACTCTTTCAACGTAAGTTGTGTTGTAACGATTGAACCGTTATTGAAGCTGAGAAAATAATAGTATTATGTAATCTTGTACATGTCATGTGACATGCACAAGATTTTTTGTTTTTTCTCAGTCCATTTTAATTACGAGAACTATAAGTATTATTATAAAATAAAATTGAGTACTTTCTTTTTTATTTCACTAAGGTTGCAATAACAGTACCCAAAGTAGCCGTCATCGTACCTAACGACAGAATTTCGCTAAACGACATACGTTTACGCTTCGGTTTTGCTGGAACTAAGATTGTGCAACCCGGCGTAATATGCTTTGCAGAACGTATGCGCGTAACGGTTCCGTTCATATTAACAGCAAATGCACGTCCTTTACGTGCGCGATTACCAAATCCACCTGCTTGGTTAATGTAGTAACTGGGCTTAGCACCTTCTTTATAGGCGACTGTATTAGGATACATCACCTGTCCGTTAATTGAAACCGTGTTATTGTATTGTGGTATTACCAAGCGGTCGCCGTCTCGCAATACAATATCCCATTGATTAGAACCAGGGTGAGCCAAAGCTTGCTCTAAGTTTATACCAACATATTGCGTATCACCAAGTTCCAATTTCTTCATGTCAATAGAGTCAGCATCGGTTGCCATCTTTATTAACGTTTGTTGCTTTAGCTTTTCTATAGGCGTCATGGTACGCTCTAAGTGTGCGCCCAATGCATAAGCCTCTTTGGTCAAACCTCCTGCATCTTTTACCAAATCACTAAGGCGCATACCCTTACTCTTGAGCACATAAGCACCACTAAAAGCAATTTCGCCCTCAACTGACACGTGCTGCTGTTCTATATATCCTGGAGAACGACGCACGAATACTTCATCAAATGGTTGTAAGACAAATCCTGGTTCACCGTCAACCACAAAGCCTTCCTTTAGTGAAAAGCTGAAAGCTTGCGCCACCTGACTTGTGGTCTGGCTTGCATCTTGATTACGCATACGACGCGACACGTCAACCTTTACTAATGATGCTGCATCTTTAAGCCCACCAGCCTGTAATATAAGTGTTTCAAGTGTTGTTCCATCCGCATAATTGTATTCACCAGGATAATTAACCTCACCTGAGATATGTAATACGCGTTCCTTTTGCATCACTTCCTTTGAAGGAACGTAGAACACGTCTTCATTTTTTAAGGCTATATCGGCGACAGTATGGTCAACAAGTCCTTTAACATCAACGTCTATCACCTCAAGTGAGCGGTCTTCTTTGCGACGATGTATAAATCCGCGTGTTGTGAACGCATCTTCCCTAAGCCCACCTGCCGTTTCAATCAACTGACGAAGCGTTGTAACACTACCGTCCATTTGGTATTTGCCAGGACGCATGACTGCACCTTTGATTTCGACCATATTGCGATAGCGCTGTAAAGTACTGTCAACTGACACAGAGTCCCCATCAGCTAATTGAAAAGAGTTGCGTTCAAACTCATCAATTGAATAGACAGACAATTCGTTTCCAGCCTTACGCATTAAGTTAATATTACCTTGATAGGCATCTCCCGTAAAGCCGCCAGCGTATTTAATTAAAGTACCAACACTTTCATTTGCCTTCATTTCATAATACATCGGACGCTTTACCTTACCCGTTATGTTCACCAAGCATTCGTAAGGGCCAACGATAATAACATCTTCTGATGTTAACCGCACATTGCCCTTCATATTGCCATTCAAGATGTAATCATAAATATCACAGGTCGAAATCAAACGTCCTTTACGATAAACCTTTATATTACGCAACGTACCAATATCGTTTGTACCGCCTGCCATATAGAGTACATTGAAGACAGTTGAGAAAGCTGACAACGTATACGTTCCAGGCGCTTTTACCTCACCCATTACATGCACAGTAATTGTCTTCGTCTGTCCAACTGTCAAGCGTATATTCGAACCGCCATAGCGTTGTCCCAACAATGAGCGCAAACGCCGATTAGCTTGCGCCACAGTAAGTCCGTCAACGTTAACGGGGCCATAAGATTCTATATTAATTGTACCATCTGGCGAAACCGTACTTTCAAAGCGCTTTTGTGAAGCACCCCATACGTCTACGAATACAGCGTCACCCGCCCCCAAGCGATAGTCTTGTGGCGTTGCAATGTTCATGTTTGGTTCAAATGATAAAGACTTATTATTGAAGATATTACGACCAAACACCTCTATCTTTTGTTTCTTTTCCCCCTTTTCATTCTCTTCGTCATAATAATCGTCATATTCATCCAAAGAATCAGGCATAAACTTGTCCATTTCGTACATATACTCTTCGTTACGACGACGATTATATACACGACGTTGTTTGTCAGACATCGTGCTTTCATCGACCGACTCAGATTGTTTCTTACGCTGGTTTACACCCTTTGTTTTAGAAGCCTTTTCACCATTTGGCTTTCTTAAGCGGTCGTTAGCTGACTCGCCTGTAATATTCCTTGCTCCAACAGCAACTCCACTCTGTTGCTTGTCATATTTGTCGCGAATACGGCGAATTTGATCTATCTGAACTCCGCGTTCGATAAGGCTTGTAACGATTTCAGATCGTGATGTTCCACGAGCGTTCTCACGCATCATAAAATGTAGCACCTGATCGTCCGACATAGACGATTGCGCAATAGCCGAAAAAGTAAAACTGGCCGTAAATAAAGCCAATAAGATGAGAAACTTTCTAAATATCATAATTTGTATTGTTATCTTTAAAAGACTTGCATGTAGCAAGTAAATAGCTACAATTGAATCTATCGTTCACCACACATAAAACGTAGGACTTCGATATTTATTGCAAAAGTACGTATATTTTTTTACATAGCAAATGGACGTTTTAAGATTAATAACAGCCCATTATACATCGCAATGACTCAAACGGACACTACAATCGCCATGCATATATACGTATATAATGCCTCCTTACACATAATAAAAGTGTCTTCTTTATTTGTGTTATCACGAAAGAAGTACTAACTTTGTCGCTGATATAATTGCTGCTTGTAATAAAACATTCGTTTTATCTATTAACAACCCAACAACAATAGTAAGGTAACCAACACGGCTAAATGGCAAGCTTTATGCATTGCTAAACAAAAAGATTTTTATACAACTATGAACTACGAAATACCAGCTGGCACTGCTCAGCTAATAAACAAGAGCAAGGAGATAGCGCAAGAATATGTGCTTTTGCGTATTACTCCACTATGCCTACTACTAAGCATTCTTGATAACGAGTATGTTGTTCAACTTCTAAATAAGATAAATATAAAAGTTGACTCGCTTATAGACGAAGTAAAATCACAAATAAACGTACAAAATAGCAAGACCAACGAAGGCGCAAAGGATGATGAATTAATGAGTTCTGCGCCTTCTACTTTCGACACAGATAGCACGCGCATTCTACATCTGCTAACGCTTGAAGACAAATTAGCACAAGGCAAGAAAAGTGGTGCCGAAATTATTCTACTATCTATACTTCACGACAGACAGAACGAGGCGAAATCCCTCTTATTAGATAGAGGCGTAAGCTATGAAAAAATTCAGTCTGCAAATTCGACAGCAGCATCGCCTTCCGATGATTTCAGTTTTCCTAACGAGGATGATATGCCCTACCCTAACGATGACTTCTCAAAGGGGGACGAAACGTCGCAACAAACGGCTGAACGCAAAACGCCTAAAAGCAATAGCGATACGCCCATTGTTGATAATTTCGGCACTGATTTAACAGCCGTTGCTGCTAAGGGAGGACTTGACCCTGTGGTTGGACGTGAAGAAGAAATTCAACGCGTTGTACAAATTCTCTGCCGACGTAAAAAGAATAATCCTATTATTATAGGTGACCCTGGTGTCGGTAAGAGCGCTATTGTGGAAGGCTTGGCAGATCGTATTGCTCATCATCACGTGCCACACTTATTGCAGAATAAACGTATCGTAGCACTTGATATGGCCTCAATTGTTGCTGGCACACAATATCGCGGACAATTTGAGGAGCGTCTTCGTAGATTGATAAAGGAACTAAAGTCACACCCAGAGATTGTTCTTTTCATAGATGAGATTCATACGATTATTGGCGCAGGTTCTGCTCCAGGCAGTTTAGATGCTGCCAACATCTTAAAGCCCGCTTTAGCTCGTGGTGAAGTGCAATGTATAGGTGCAACAACGACAGGAGAGTTTAAAAAAACAATTGAGAAAGATGGAGCCCTTGATCGACGCTTCCAAAAGGTGTCGCTCGAACCAACCTCACCGGAAGAGACACTTTGCATACTCCATAATATTAAGGAACGCTACGAGAAGCATCACGTTGTAAACTATACAGAAGAAGCGCTCAAAGCTTGCGTCGATTTAACGAGTCGATATATCACCGATAGAGCGTTGCCTGACAAGGCCATTGATGCTTTAGACGAGGCTGGTGCACGAATGCACCTTGTTGGCACCAACACCCCAAAATCTATTGAAGCTAAAGAAAAGGAAATAGAACAATTACGTCAACAAAAGCTTCAAGCCGCACAAAATCAAAATTATGAGTTGGCAGCTAATCTCCGCGACCAAGTTCAAACGCTTACGACCGAACTTGAACAAATGACTAAACAGTGGCAAGATGAACAACAATGCCACCCGACTTTAGTTGATGATGCAGTTGTTGCAGAAGTAGTAAGTATGATGAGTGGCGTTCCCGTTACACGTGTCGCAGCCAACGAAAGCGAACGACTTAAGGGTATGCGCTCAGAACTGAACAAACGTGTCATTGCACAAGAAAAAGCTGTTGAACGACTAACACGTGCTATTACACGCAGTCGTATCGGGCTGAAAGGCATTGACCGACCTATTGGTACTTTCCTCTTTGTTGGCCCTACTGGTGTTGGTAAAACTCATCTTGTAAAGACACTTGCTGAATGGATGTTTGGTTCAAAGGATGCCCTTATTCGCGTTGACATGAGCGAGTATGGTGAGAAATATAGTGTAAGCCGATTGGTAGGAGCTCCTCCGGGATATGTTGGATACGAAGAAGGAGGACAATTGACTGAACGTGTGCGCCGTCATCCCTACTCCGTTATCTTGCTTGATGAAATTGAAAAGGCTCACCCCGATGTGTTCAATACTCTCTTACAAGTAATGGACGAAGGACGCTTGACCGATGGTAATGGTGTCACTGTAGACTTTCGCAACACCATTATTATACTAACTTCAAATAGCGGTACTCGACAATTAAGAGAGTTTGGTGGTGGATTAGGCTTTGAACGTGTTAGTGGTGAATTGACGAGCGAGGTTGCAGAAAGTATCATTCTAAAGACTTTACGAAAACAATTTGCTCCAGAGTTCCTCAATCGCATTGACGATATCATCATGTTTAATCCTCTGACAAAGCAGAGTGCACTGAAAATCGCTGAACTTGAATTGTCAGACCTTTGTAAGCGAATGCAGCACAACGGATTTACGCTCAACGTTGCTGACGATGCAAAACAGTTCTTAGTTGACAAAGGATTTGATCCTCAGTATGGTGCTCGTTCACTGAAACGCGCCATACAACACTACCTTGAAGATGCTCTTTGCGACTTTATAATGGAACATGATCAGCAGAAGAGCTTTACAGCAACAATAGTAGACAATCATATTGTCATTGAATAATACAAGCGAACATTATACGAGAGGAAATGCGAAACTACACTGGTGAAGTAGGTTCAATTCCTCTCTTCTTTTTTACAATATAATAATACTTAAAATATGGAATATATAAAGACTAGCATACCCGACGTATGGATATTAGAACCTCGTGTATTTGAAGATGCACGCGGATACTTTATGGAAACATGGCGTGAAGTTGATTTTAACAACGCTATTGGCCACGAAGTACACTTTGTGCAAGACAATCAGTCAATGTCTTCACGGGGTGTGCTCCGTGGTTTGCACTTTCAAAAAGGTGCAGACTCTCAAGCCAAATTAGTACGCGTATTACAGGGAACGGTTGTTGACGTAGCCGTAGACCTTCGCAAGTCTTCACCCACTTATGGTCACTACGTAATGGTTGAACTTTCTGCTGAAAACAAGCGACAGCTTTTCATTCCTCGTGGCTTCGCGCATGGCTTTCAAGTGCTGAGCGATACGGCAGTCTTTACCTATAAAGTAGACAATCGTTATGCGCCTGAGTCTGAATGTTCTATCCGCTACGATGATCCCACAATTGACATTGACTGGCCCATTAAGGGTGACGACGTTGTTCTTAGCGAAAAGGACTTAAAACATGCTGTAAGTTTTGAAGCTGCAGAGAAATTCTAAGAAAGAACAGAAAATCTTCATAGAACAAGAGTTCAACTTCCCTATTTTCCACTAAAACACTTGAAGCACAGTGAATCATATACGCAATTTTTGCATTATCGCACACATTGACCATGGCAAGAGCACTCTGGCCGACCGCCTTTTGGAACGCACACAAACCATTAAGGTGACGGAAGGACAAATGCTTGACGACATGGACCTTGAGCGCGAACGAGGCATCACAATAAAAAGCCATGCCATTCAGATGGAGTATCAAATGGATGGTGAAACTTATCATCTTAATTTAATTGACACTCCGGGGCACGTCGACTTTGCTTACGAAGTATCACGAAGTATTGCAGCCTGCGAAGGTTGCCTATTGTTAGTTGACTCAACGCAAGGCGTACAAGCGCAGACCATTTCCAACCTTTACATGGCTATCGAGCACAATCTCGAGATTATTCCTGTTTTGAGCAAATGCGATATGGTCAACTCCATGCCCGAAGAGGTTGAGGACGAAATCATTGACCTCTTAGGTTGCAAACGTGAAGATATTATTCGTGCTTCGGGTAAGACAGGCGAGGGTGTTGACGATATTTTGCGTGCAGTAATTGAACGTATTCCCGCCCCTGTTGGCGACGAAAAGGCTCCGTTGCAAGCACTTATCTTTGATTCTGTATTCAATCCCTTTAGGGGTATCATAGCGTACTTCAAGATTGTAAACGGCTCAATACATAAAGATGAAGACGTTATCTTTGTCAATACGCAAAAGAGCTACCATGCTGACGAAGTAGGCGTACTCAAAATGGAACTTTCTCCTCGTAAGGAATTGCACTGTGGAGATGTCGGTTATATTGTTAGTGGCATTAAGACTGCCACCGAAGTTAAAGTGGGCGATACCATCACCTCTGTGCAAAATCCTTGTGCCAAGGCTATAGAAGGTTTTGAAGAGGTAAAGCCTATGGTCTTTGCTGGTGTCTATCCTATTGAAACAGAAGACTTTGAACAACTTCGTGCCAGCCTTGAAAAGTTGCAATTAAACGATGCCTCACTCACCTTCCAGCCAGAATCTTCTGTAGCGTTGGGCTTTGGCTTTCGTTGCGGTTTTTTAGGCTTGCTACACATGGAGATTGTACAAGAACGTCTTGACCGAGAGTTTAATATGAACGTCATTACTACCGTTCCGAACGTTAGTTACAACATCTACGACAAGCATGGCGAAATGAAGGAAGTGCATAACCCTGCAGGTATGCCCGACCAAACTGAAATCGACCACATCGAAGAGCCATACATTCGTGCCTCAATTATTACTCGAACTGAATATCTCGGCAATATTATGACACTTTGTTTGGGCAAACGTGGCGAACTCGTAAAGCAAGAATACGTGTCTGGTGATCGTGTTGAACTCTATTACGACATGCCTTTGGCTGAGATTGTTATTGACTTCTACGATAAGCTAAAGAGTATATCAAAGGGGTACGCTTCATTTGACTATCACCCAATCGGCTTCCGTCTATCCAAATTAGTAAAAATGGACATCTTGCTGAATGGTGAACCTGTTGACGCGCTTTCAACGCTTACCCACGTCGATAATGCCGTATACTTTGGTCGTCGTATGTGCGAAAAATTAAAAGAATTATTGCCACGTCAACAATTCGACATAGCCATACAAGCTGCCATTGGTGCTAAAATCATTGCGCGCGAAACTGTAAAACAAGTTCGCAAGGACGTAACCGCAAAGTGTTATGGTGGCGACATCAGTCGTAAGCGAAAGTTGCTTGAAAAGCAAAAACGAGGCAAAAAACGTATGAAAGAGATTGGCAACGTACAAGTGCCACAAAAGGCTTTCTTGGCCGTATTAAAGTTAGATTAATACCATACAATTATGCTAATTGAGCTCAAAGACGTCGTTTTACGTCATAACGATCACCCCATTCTCGAAGGTGTGAACTTCAGTGTAGACGACAACGACTTCATATACATTATAGGAAAGGTAGGCAGTGGAAAGAGTTCGCTCCTTAAAGCATTATACGGCGAACTGCCAATCGTCTCGGGCGAGGCTAACATACTTGGTCTTAATATCAAAAGAGCAAAGCGCAACAAAATACAACAACTACGACGTCAGTTAGGCATTGTATTTCAGGACTTTCAATTGTTGCACGAACTTACAATCGAGCAAAACCTTGATTTTGTGCTTAAAGCTACAAGTTGGAAGAAGAAAGCTCGTCCAGAACGCATAAAGCAAGTTTTAGAACGTGTAGGGCTCTTCGACAAAAAGGATCATTTTCCACACGAACTCTCAGGGGGCGAGCAGCAACGTGTCTGCATAGCTCGTGCATTACTCAATAAGCCCAAAGTCGTGTTAGCCGATGAGCCTATTGGCAATCTTGATCCCGACACCAGTCGACAAATCATGCGCATTCTTCAGTCCGTACGAGAACAAGGAAGCGCCGTCGTTATGGTGACGCACAACATGAATCTATTAAACGAATTTCCAGGGGTAGTTTATCGTTGCAGCAATGGTACAATTACAGAAACACTACCGCAAGAAGTCATTGAGTGACAACGATTCATACTTCACCAACATACCTACCTCCAATATCAAATTCCATAAGCATAAAAATAAAAGCTATGAAAATACTCAAATTTGGCGGAACCTCAGTAGGTTCACCTCAACGCATGAAAGACGTTTGCCAACTCATCACTGATGGTGAGCGTAAAATTGTCGTACTATCAGCCATGTCTGGCACAACCAACTCTTTGGTTGAAATTGCCGATTACATAAAAAAGCACAATGCCGAGGGAGCAAGTAGTGTAATTAATAAATTACGCACACTCTATCGTCAGCACGTTGAAGAATTGTACGCACAGCCCGAGAACGTAAAGAAGACAGACGATCTGCTGCACGATATCTTCATGCACCTTCACGAACTCACCACACACGATTTCTCTGATAAACTTGAGAAAGAAATTCTTGCGCAAGGCGAACTCATGAGCACCAATATGGTAACGAACTACCTCAAAGAGTGCGGCATAAAGGTTATGTTAATTCCAGCCCTTAACTTCATGGCAACTGATGCCAATGGAGAACCTGATATGGGCTATATCAAAGAGCATCTTAACAATATTCTAAAGCAAAACCCCAATTACGACCTATATATTACACAAGGTTTTATCTGTCGTAATCACAAAGGCGATATTGACAACCTCCAACGTGGTGGTTCTGACTACACAGCCTGCTTAATAGGTGCCGTGTTACGTGCTGACGAAATTCAGATTTGGACAGACATTGATGGTATGCACAATAATGATCCTCGTTTTGTGCCCAGCACGACTCCTGTTCGTCAGCTCAATTTTGAAGAAGCTGCAGAATTAGCCTATTTCGGAGCAAAAATACTCCACCCCACTTGTATTCAACCCGCTCATTATGCTGGGGTTCCTGTACGTTTACTTAATACAATGGACCCTTCTGCACCTGGCACAATCATTAACGACCAAATGCAAAAGGGAACAATCAAGGCTGTCGCTGCAAAGGATAATATAACTGCCATTAAGATTGTTTCTTCACGCATGCTCTTGGCTACTGGCTTTTTACACAAGCTATTTGAAACGTTTGAGGTGAACCACACTCCAGTAGACATGGTAACAACAAGTGAAGTTGGCGTCACACTTACCATTGACAACAATGCCCATTTAGCTAATATCGTAGAGGAACTGAAAAAGTATGGTACAGTAAGCATTGACGAAAATATGTGTATTATCTGCGTAGTAGGCGATCTCCGTTGGGGTAATGTTGGATTTGAAACACTTGTTACCGAAGCCATGGCCAACATTCCCGTACGTATGATTTCATACGGTGGCAGTAATCACAATATCTCATTCTTAATTCGAGAATCAGATAAAAAGGCAGCCCTTTGTGCACTAAGCGAAAAACTCTTTAATACTAAAAAGTAAAACATTCATTTCGGAAGAGAGGAGATATACAAAAAACTATATTCCCCTCCCTTCCGAATATTATTGAAAAACCTACAATACAATGACATTTCCAACACAACGTTTTACTGAACTTGACACACCCTTTTACTATTACGACTTAACAAACCTGCGTGAAACGTTAGCTGCCATACACGTCGAAACGCTATCACGCCCCAACTTTCACGTACATTATGCAGTAAAGGCAAATGCAAATCCTCATATATTGCAATTTATAGCCCAAGCTGGCCTTGGTGCAGACTGCGTGTCAGGTGGTGAAATTGAAGCAGCACATGCAGCAGGCTTCAAAGGTAATAGCATTGTCTACGCAGGCGTTGGCAAAAGCGATAATGAAATACGCACAGCCTTGCGTATTGGCATTCATAGTTTCAATGTCGAGAGCCTACCTGAATTAGAGGTTATTAACCAGATAGCACACGATATGGGCACAATAGCCCACGTTGCATTCCGTATCAATCCGAATGTCGATGCACACACACATGCTAAGATAACGACAGGCCTTAACGAAAACAAATTCGGCATCGCTATGGAAGACATGGTTGATGCCATACAACGTGCCAAACAATTAGACAACGTTGAATACACAGGCCTACATTTCCATATCGGAAGCCAAATACTCGATCTCAGCGTTTATGAAGCCCTTTGCCATCGCATCAACGATCTTCAAAATCAGCTCGAAGCAGAAGGCATCGCTACACCTAACATCAACGTAGGTGGAGGTTTAGGAATTGACTACGACCACCCTGACGCTAACCCAATTGCTAACTTCAAAGACTACTTCGGACTCTTTCAACAACATCTTCAATTACGTGAGGGTCAGCAATTACACTTTGAGTTAGGTCGAAGTATCGTAGCGCAATGTGGAACACTCATTGCGAGAACACTTTATGTCAAAGAAGGACATACCAAGAAGTTCGTCATTGTAGATGCAGGCTTTACCGAACTCATACGTCCTGCCATGTATGGCTCTCATCACTTCACGCAGAACATTTCAGCTGCTGCTGATGCACCCACCGACACATACGACGTTGTAGGTCCTATTTGTGAGAGCAGTGATGTCTTTAGTACAGGCGAAGTACTCCCCATTACCCACCGTGGCGACCTTATCGCCTTCCGCTCAGCAGGAGCTTATGGCGAAGTAATGGCATCAACCTACAATTGCCGTACACTGCCCAAAAGCTATTTTAGCGAATAAATAGTACACTACAAGATCGCTATTCTAACCAAAAACAATTCGGTCTCACACATTCATCTTGTGTGAGACCGAATTGCTTTATCTTATCCCTAGCAACTTATGTGTCTGTAATGACAAACGCCACTTTGGGTGCTGAAGACAATAAGCTATAGTAGCTTCTATAATCTTTTTATTCTGTTCTGCATCATCCACATCACAGGGTTGCAAAAAGTAATGATCGCATGCAATATTGTCGTAATTAGGTAACTCATTCCCCGTAAAGACAACCTTCATTTCATTACAGCGTTTTAGCACAACCTTAGCTGCTGGCGAAGCTATAAAAGCATCTTTTGGCGAGAGCGTTATCCAATCTACATTTTCGGGCAATATATGCGTCCCATTCGTTTCGACAGCCACCTCCTTGTCCAATTTATGTAGCAGTTCTATCAGCAAAGCCGTTAATTGTAATGAAGGCTCGCCTCCTGTAATAACCACATGCTGGGCTGGATATTGTGCCACCACGTCTGCAATTTCCCTTTCGCTCATATCGGTAAATGATTGGTGAGTGGTATCGCAAAACGAACATTGCAAGTTACACCCCGATAGGCGAATAAAGACAGAAGGAACGCCTACATAAAAGCCTTCACCCTGAAGTGAATAAAATATTTCGTTTACCCTCATTCTTTTGCTTAGAATATCACCTGTTCAAATCCTGGCTTAACATAGCAAGCCACATTGCCCTCTGACTCTTGAAACATCACCTTATAACAATGAGGCACATTCTCACAAATCCAATGAGCAAGGTTCTCTGCTGTAGGATTAAAGTCAAAAATTTCGTTTAAACATCGGTGATCAAGTTTATCCGAGACCATGCGTTTTACATGACTAAAGTCCACTACCATTCCATTTTCGTCCAACTCATCCGCACAACAATAGATAGTTACGATACCATTATGGCCATGAAGGCGTTGGCATTTGCTCTCATAAGTCAGATGCAATTGATGAGCAAAACCTATTTCAATACGTTTCGATATATAATACATCAATCTTTACTCTTTAACGTGTAAAAACTATACGCAAAATGGGCAGCAGTGTTTCACACAACCTGCTGCCCTATTTATTTTTCAATTAAACAATGCCCACTTTTTGACATTACACATTATATTACTCCCAGCCCAAAGCGCTTGCACCTAACACAGCAGCTTCACTACCATTCAATGAAGAGATAAGCAATTTTGCCTCCCCCTTGTAGAGGAAGAGAATATGCTCTTCGTAAGCCTCGCGCAAAGGCTTCATCAAGTATTCCCCAGCTTTAGTCAAGCCACCAAAGAACACGAAAGCCTCAGGCGAGCAGAAAGTAGCAAAGTCAGCACAAGCCGTACCCAACAAGCGACCTGTAAAGTTAAAGATATCAAGTGCCAATTTATCACCCTTTTCAGCAGCAACAAACACGTCGTATGACGTAATCTTTTCAGAATCTATCTCGCGCAAAAGGCTCGGTTCTGTACTCTTTTCAAGGATTTCGCGAGCCGTGCGAGCCACACCTGTAGCTGAAGTATAAGTTTCCAGGCAACCCTTACGGCCACAACCACAAGAGCGAGCCTCAGGAGTATGGTCAACGACAAAGTGTCCCAATTCTCCAGCAAATCCGTCACTACCATAGACCACCTTACCGTCAACAACAATACCAGAACCAACGCCTGTACCAAGCGTGATCATGATAAAGTTTTTCATACCACGAGCTACGCCATAAGTCATTTCGCCCATAGCTGCAGCGTTCGCGTCATTTGTTACGCGTACAGGAATGCCAAAAACTTCTTCAAATATTTGAGCACAAGGAATTACACCCTTCCATGCCAAGTTAGCTGCATTTTCTATGTTGCCAGTATAATAATTAGCATCCGGTGCGCCAATACCCATAGCGCGTATATTCTGAATGCCTCCTACCTGATCAAGAGCGGGTTGTAACGCTTCAAAGGCAGCTTCTACATATTCACGAAAGTCAGGGTAAGCCTTTGTCGAAATCACCGTTTGCGATTTAATGTTACCACGTTGGTCAACAATGCCAAACACAGAGTTCGTACCGCCCATGTCAAGGCCTATAACGTAAGGCTTTTCAATATCTAATTCCATTTCGGTATAATTTTTAAATTTTTATGTTAGGTGTTTCGCCGACAAATTTACAATAAATTTTGAAATACTCACTTTACAAAGGCCTTAATTTTAAGTTTTCTTTTATGCCCACCCACCACTTTAAGAAAACACACAACACGTTTGGCAAATTTCACTCTTTTGCGTACTTTTGCAAAACGATTGATAGGTAACAAATAATATGAACCATATATTTATAGAATTCGCAAGCCCATTTTTGTTAATTCTCAAGGGCTTGTTAGTAGGCATAATAGCCTCTGCACCAATGGGGCCAGTAGGCGTATTATGCATTCAGCGCACCCTACAAAAGGGACGTTCCTATGGCATTGTTACAGGTGCTGGTGCTGCTTTAAGTGATATATTTTACGCGCTCATGACAGGATTTGGTATGTCATTTGTTATGGACTTTATTGACAATGAGCAAAACATCTTTTGGTTAAAACTTATTGGTAGTGTGATGCTATTCATATTCGGTGTATACATGTTTCGCACCGACCCACGCAAAAGCATTCACCAATCAACAGGGAGCAAAGGCACGTTAATACACAATTTCACCACAGGCTTTTTAATTACACTATCCAACCCACTCATCATTTTCCTATTTATTGCCCTCTTTAACATGTTCACATTTGTTATCCCTGGCAATTGGTTTGGACAATGTATAGGATATCTTTCTATTGTAGCGGGTGCTATGCTATGGTGGTTAGGTCTAACCTACGTCATCAACAAAATGCGCAACAGTTTTGGTGAAAAGGGCATACAAAGGCTCAACCGCACCATAGGAAGCATCGTTTTAGGTGCTTCAATTATCTATGCAGCAATGACATTATTTAAAATTTCATTATATTAACTCATGATTATAGCCGACAAGCTCAAAACAACCAACCGTGCAGAATATCTGCTCTACATGTGGCAAGTTGAAGACATCATTCGTGCCTACAACTGCGATGCCGATCGTTTGGCTCATGAGTACGTAAGCCGCTTCAGTCTCCAGCCTCAAAAGCGAAAGGAGGTCGAACAATGGTATGCCGACCTATGCGACATGATGCGCAGTGAGGGCAAGCTCTCACACGGGCACCTTCAAATCTGCAACAACGTGTTGCAAGAATTAACCGAACTCAATCAACAGTTGCTACACTCAAGCAAATTTCCTTACTACCGCGAGATATACTACAAAGTACTCCCCTATATTGTTGAGTTAAGAGGAAAAAACGCAGCCGATAACGCTCAAGACACCAATGCTGAACCAGAGTTGCAGACGTGCTTCAACCTTCTTTATGGCGTCATGCTATTACGATTGCAAAAGAAGACCATCACTCCCGAAACTGAACGTGCCGTAAAAGACATCTCCTCTTTCCTCGGTCAACTCTCTGACTACTATTTTAAAGACAAGCAACAACCGCTTGAATTTGAATAAGAGAACACATGAAACGTAGCATAAATTCCACACATAAAATGAAACAAATACTTGTTACAGGCTGTAAGGGCCAATTAGGTAACGAAATACAACTTTTAGCCCCAAAATACGCTGAAACGTGTCATTTCTTCTTTACTGATAAAGAAGAACTTGACATTACCAACCGCAAAGCCGTTTACGCATTTATTGAACAAAACCACATAAGCATCGTTATCAACTGTGCTGCCTTCACCGCAGTCGACAAGGCTGAAGACAATGCCGAACTTTGCGACCTACTCAACCATGTTGCCCCAGGCTATTTAGCCGAAGCCGTAGCCTCAGTAGGTGGTTCAATGATTCAAGTGTCTACCGACTATGTATTTGACGGCACAGGCTGTACTCCCTATAAGGAGGACGATGCTACCAATCCACAAACAGTCTACGGACGTACCAAGTTAGCTGGTGAAGAGAGCGTTATACGCTCTTGTGCAGGCTCTATGGTCATTCGCACAGCATGGCTCTACTCCACCTTTGGCAACAATTTTGTCAAAACCATGATACGCCTAGGCAAGGAGCGCGATGCATTAGGCGTAGTCTTTGACCAAATAGGTTCACCCACTTACGCACGCGATCTCGCGCGTTCTATTATGCAGATTGTAGACAAAGGCATCATTCCAGGCGTTTACCATTTCACCAACGAAGGCGTATGCTCTTGGTACGACTTTACACGTGCCATTCACCGACTTGAAGGTATTGACAGTTGCAAGGTAAGCCCTATTCATACCGAAGACTATCCCGTACCAGCCCAACGTCCCCATTACTCCGTACTTGATAAATCAAAGATAAAAGAAACCTTCGGTATCGACATTCGTTGGTGGGAAGATGCACTTAAGGAGTGCATTAAAGAGTTGTAAAACATAAGAGAAGTGTTTCTCCAAAATAAAACGCTACCCCACAACTCCCCACACTAAGATTTTACATAAAAATGAATCAAGAAATATCACGTCGCCGCACATTTGCTATCATTTCACACCCTGATGCAGGTAAAACAACGCTTACAGAAAAGCTTCTGCTCTTTGGTGGTCAGATACAAGTAGCAGGTGCCGTAAAGAACAACAAGATAAAGAAGACAGCCACGTCTGACTGGATGGAAATTGAGAAGCAGCGTGGTATCTCCGTTACGACCTCCGTTATGGAGTTCGACTACGAAGGTTATAAAGTTAACATTCTCGACACTCCAGGTCACCAGGACTTTGCCGAAGACACCTTCCGTACCCTTACAGCAGTCGATTCTGCCATTATTGTTGTTGACAGTGCCAAAGGTGTCGAAGCGCAAACGCGTAAGTTGATGACCGTATGTCGTATGCGCAAAACGCCAGTCATCATCTTCATCAATAAGATGGACCGCGAGGGTAAAAACCCCTTCGATCTTCTTGATGAGTTAGAGCAAGAATTGCAGATTAAAGTACGCCCTCTCTCATGGCCTATCAATCAAGGTTCGCGTTTCAAAGGCGTATATAATATCTACGAGCAACAACTCAACCTCTTTGCTGCAGACAAACAGAAAGTCACCGAAAAGGTGGCAGTCGACATCAATAGCGAAGAGTTAGAAGCTCATGTAGGCGAGACCGATGCTGCCCAACTACGTGAAGACTTAGAGTTAGTAGACGGTGTATACCCCACATTCAGCAACGACGACTACCTCAATGCTGACGTAGCCCCCGTATTCTTTGGTTCTGCGCTCAACAACTTTGGTGTAAAAGAGCTACTCGACTGCTTCGTCAAGATAGCTCCCTACCCTCGTCCCACGATGGCCGAAGAGCGCACCGTTAATCCTGACGAACAAAAGTTTACAGGTTTTATCTTCAAAATTACAGCCAACATCGATCCCAACCACCGTTCATGCATTGCCTTCTGCAAAGTATGTTCAGGCAAGTTTGAGCGCAACAAGCCCTACCTACACGTTCGTAATGGTAAGACCGTGCGTTTCTCATCGCCCACCCAATTTATGGCACAGCGCAAAAGCACCATTGACGAAGCATGGGCTGGCGACATTGTAGGTCTCCCCGACAACGGCATCTTCAAGATTGGTGATACCCTAACCGAAGGAGAGCAACTCCACTTCCGAGGTCTACCCTCATTCTCACCCGAAATGTTCAAATACATTGAGAATGCCGACCCTATGAAGACAAAGCAACTCAACAAAGGCATCGAGCAATTAATGGACGAAGGTGTAGCACAGTTATTTGTCAATCAATTCAATGGTCGTAAGATTATTGGTACAGTAGGTCAGTTACAATTCGAAGTTATCCAATATCGTTTAGAGAATGAATACAACGCCAAATGTCGTTGGGAACCCATCCACCTCTACAAAGCCTGTTGGATTGAAAGCGACAATGAAGCCGAACTCGAAAACTTCAAGAAGCGCAAATACCAATACATGGCCAAAGATCGTGACGGACGCGACGTCTTCCTTGCCGACTCAGGCTATGTTCTTCAAATGGCACAACAAGACTTCGAACACATTAAGTTCCACTTTACGAGCGAGTTTTAAACAAATGACACCATAATCAATACAAACACGACAGGGGGCAGATACCAAAAATATCTGCCCCCTGTTGCAGAATTGCCCTCTTAACTAAACAGAGGCCCGTCATCAATTACAGGCTTAGACGAAACATTTTCTTCATCAACTGACTCTCCTTCTCCTTCACCTATCATCGCCAAAAAGTCCTTTTCCGTAACGATAGGGATACCCAAAATCTCAGCCTTCTCACGTTTTGAAGGCCCCATGCCCTCGCCAGCAAGGATAAAAGAAGTCTTCTTCGAAATGCTTCCCGTATTCTTACCGCCATTATCTTCAATCAACTTTTTATATTCATCACGCGAATGGCGTTCAAACGTACCACTAATCACCACCGTCTTACCCACCAAAACCGTTGAAGCCAAAGTCACCTGCTCCACCTCCATTTGCAGTCCAGCCTTGCGCAATCGATTAATGAGGTCAATATTACGTTCCTCACGCAAGAAGGTGCGGACGCTCGAAGCTATCACATCACCCACCCCCTCACACGTCAGTAAGTCGTCAATCGTAGCCTCAAAAAGCGCATTCATCGACTGAAAGTGATGAGCAATGTTTTTAGCCACAACCTTACCTACAAAGCGAATACCAAGTGCGAAGAGCACCCTTTCGAACGGCACCTTCTTACTCTTCTCCAATCCGTCTATCACCTTCTGAGCAGAGCGCATACGAGTCGCATCAAATCCCCACAAGTCCTCTACACGCAATTGATATAGGTCAGCCGCATCACGTATCAAGCCACGTTCAAAATAACAGTCCACCGTCTCTGGCCCAATCGAATCAATATTCATCGCATCACGACTAATAAAATGCTCTATCCGCCCCTTCAACTGTGGCGGACACGCCGTATCGTTAGGGCAATAATGTGCAGCCTCACCAGGATAGCGTATCAACTTAGCGCCACATTCAGGACAATGCGTTATAAACATCACTTTTTCCCCTAACTTGTCACCTAACTCCTTACGAGCCTCCAAGTCTACGCCCACAATTTGTGGAATAATCTCACCAGCCTTTTCTACATATACGTGGTCACCCTCATGAAGGTCAAGTTGATTGATAATATCCTCATTATGCAATGAAGCGCGTTTCACCACTGTTCCTGCCAGCTGGACAGGTTCCATATTTGCCACAGGAGTAACCGCCCCCGTTCGTCCCACTTGATATGTAACTTTTAATAGAGGAGTACAAGCCCTTTCTGCTTTAAATTTATAAGCAATCGCCCAACGTGGACTTTTAGCCGTATATCCGAGACGTGCTTGTTGAGCTAACGAATTTACCTTCAACACGATGCCATCCGTAGCAATCGGCAGATTGCGTCGTTCCTCGTTCCAATAGTCAATATAAGCCAATATATCATCTACCGAACGTGCTAACTTCACATGATCCGACACTTGAAAGCCCCACTTACGCGCCAACTCTAAGCGTCCATAGTGCGTAGGTTCAGTGATGCTATCCCCCATCACGTAATACAAGTAAGCATCAAGATGACGATGCGCTACCACCGCTGAACTTTTGCTCTTCAGTGTACCCGAAGCAGCATTACGCGGATTAGCAAACAGTGGTTCCTCACGTGCCTCACGCTCAGCGTTTAAGCGCTCAAAACTTGTCCATGGCATCAACACCTCACCACGAATTTCAAAGTTAGCAGGCGCTCCACATTCACGTGGCAGTTCAAGTGGTACCGTGCGAATTGTTTTTACATTCGCCGTCACATCATCACCACGCACACCATCGCCACGTGTCACAGCACGTACAAGGCGAAAATCTTCATATATCAACGAAATGCTCAGTCCGTCAAACTTCTGTTCACAACATACTTCAAACTCTTCACCATTAAGTCCTTCACGTACGCGGTTATAAAAGTCCTCTATGTCTTCTCTCGAGTAAGTATTACCCAACGAAAGCATAGGAACAGTATGCTCCACTTGTACAAAGTCTTGACTCAAGTCACTTCCCACGCGTACTGACGGCGAGTTAACATCAGCCATTTCAGGATGTTTTCGCTCCAGTTCCATTAGTTCAGCCATTAAGCCGTCAAAAGCTTGGTCTGTAATCGTAGGTGCACTCTTTACATAGTAATTATAATTATATTGATGCAGTTCACGGCGCAGTTGCAATATTCTTTCTTCCTCAGTCATTGTTTTAAGTTAACGAGTTAATGAGTTGACAAGTTAACAAGTTGACAACTCCTAATTACAATGCTAATTTACACAATTCTGACAATAAATTTGTACTTTTGCATTATAAAAAGAAAGAACAATCTCACATTTATGCGAATAGACATCATCACCGTATTGCCCGAAATGCTCGACGGCTTCGTCAACACTTCCATATTAGCGCGAGCACAAAAGAAGGGACTCGTTGAAATACACGTACACAACCTTCGCGACTATACCACCGACAAGCATCGTCGAGTTGACGACTACCCCTTTGGTGGTTTTGCTGGTATGGTCATGCAGTGCCAACCTATCGATGCTTGCATTAGCAAGTTAAAGAGCGAGCGCGACTACGATGAAATCATCTTCACGTCACCCGACGGTCAACAGTTCGACCAACCCATGGCCAATGAGCTATCGCTCAAGAAGAACATCATCATCCTTTGTGGCCATTACAAGGGCATCGACTACCGCATTCGCGAACACCTCATTACCAAAGAGATTAGCGTAGGAGACTATGTGCTTACAGGTGGTGAACTCCCTGCTGCCATCATCAGCGATGCCTTAGTACGTTTAGTGCCAGGCGTATTGAGTGACGAACAGAGTGCATTAAGTGATTCCTTCCAAGATAACCTCTTAGCAGCTCCCGTCTACACTCGTCCAGCCGACTATAAAGGTTGGAAGGTCCCCGACATACTCCTCTCGGGCCACGATGCCAAAATCAAAGAATGGGAGTTGCAGCAAAGTATCGAGCGCACCAAGCGCTTGCGTCCTGACTTATTGAAATAATAAACTTTTATAGCCCATTATTAAGACACATAAAGCTGATACACGGCTCACGTAGCCACGTATCAGCTTTATGTTTTATATTATTCAAGTTTCGAATTTAGATGAATTGCAATTTGTCGAACCCTACGTAAGGCTTGCTTTTCTTTGACATTATCGGCTACGGCCCAGCAATTTAAGCGAGATCGATTGCATTCGTCTTACACGATAATAATCCTAGCACGCGCAAGCAAAATGTTTATAACATCTACTTGAAGTTGCTTAGCGCGATAACATACACTTTATTAACTCCTCAAATCCGCAACAAATATTAACAAGGGAGACTTCTGCAGTATGTAGCTCTTGCTAATATTTATTGCGTATTTGAGGTAGTTATTTTTTTGAACATTACTAAGTAAACACACATACGCGCGATATCTTAGTCAAACTGAATAGCCTTTGCAGGTTGCACACGCGAGACAAGGAAACTTGGTACGACCAGTGCCACCATCGTTACACAAAGCGTAGCTACATTCAGTCCAATTATCCAAAGCCAATTTACCTCAATCGGAGCATAACCGATATAATACACCTCAGGGTCGAGCCTCACGATATGAAAGAACTCCTGAGCATAGACAACTCCCAGCCCTATCACGTTGCCCCACAACATACCACGGCTAACAATCAGAGCTGCATAACACAAGAACGTGTGGCGTATGCGACGATTGGTAGCCCCCAAAGCCTTCAACACACCAATCGTAGTCGTACGCTCAAGAATCAATATCAATAAGCCACTAATCATCGTAAAGCCTGACACGCATATCATAATGACAAGTATCACCATTACATTCAAGTCAAGCAGTTCCAACCACGAAAGCACGGAAGCCGTATTCGGATTTTCGCGAATACCCAATACAGAATACACCTTACCATAATGGTCAGACTTTCCGCCCACCTTCTTTACAATCTCATGTTGCGCCAAGGGCAGAAAGTCAAACGATTGGAGTCGCACCTCAAGTCCACTACATTGGTCGTTTCTCCATCGATTAAGCTGATTGACTGTATAAAGGTCTGTCCACACAAACGTGTTGTCAAACTGCTTCATGTAAGTATTATAAATACCCACCACCTTAAAGCGACGCTGCTTTATCGTATTAGCAAAGTAATAGCTATATACCTTATCACCTACATTTAACCCCAACTTATTGGCCAACGTCTGTGAGATGACTATCTCATTGCTTCCCCGTGTGCTTGAAAAGCGAGGCATCACACCCTTTACGATGTAACGCTTTAAGAACTCAAGGTCATAGTCCTCGCCCACTCCTTTTAGCGCAATGCCTGCGAAGTCACTTTCCGTCTTAAATATGCCCATCTTCTGCGAGAAGCGTTGCACCTGCTTCACACCAGGAGCAGCCTTCACTTCAGCCATTACCTTATCGTCAAAGGCCAAGGGGTACGTCTCAGGCGACCCCAACGAGTTAATGTCTATCACCTCTATATGCGAAGTAAAGCCCGACAGCTTGCCGCTCACCTCACTTTGAAAGCCCTTCACCACGCATATTGACACTATCATTACGGCCAATCCAATCGCAATGCCCACCATGGCTATGCGCAGTGCAGGAGGAGAGGCTTTTCGCCCCTCCTTACCGCTTTTGTCACTATTGCTTCGTCTCTGGTTCTTAAAAAAGCGATATGCTAAGAACCACGACAAGTTCTTTTTTAATTCCATAGGATATAATTAGATGTGCAAATGCGTGATCAATGTGTACATTTTGTACATTGACCATGCATTTGCACATTAAACCACATTCACTATTCCTCACGTCCAGGATAAGCTTCAAGGGCTTTTCGCAGAACGACGAGAGCACGCTGCAAGTCCTCTTTCTTCAATACATAGGCTATACGCACTTGATTACGTCCTGCGCCAGGAGTGGTATAAAAGCCCGCAGCAGGAGCCATCATCACTGTTTCGCCCTCATACGCAAAGTCCGTCAAACACCAAGCGCAAAACTTCTCAGCATCGTCAACGGGCAATTTTGCCACCGTATAGAAAGCACCCATTGGTATGGGTGAATAAACGCCCGGTATGCGGTTCAACCCATCTATCAAGCACTTACGGCGCTCAACATACTCTTCATACACGTCACGTGCATATTCAGGCGTAGCATCTAATGAAGCCTCGGCCACCAACTGACCTATCAAGGGAGGACTCAGACGAGCTTGGCAGAACTTCATCACAGCCTGTCTCACAGTCTTATTCTTGGTAATCAACGCACCAATGCGAATGCCACACTCACTATAGCGTTTCGACACAGAGTCAATCAACACTACATTCTGTTCGATGCCGTCAAGGTGACAAGCAGAGATATAGGGAGACCCCGTATAGATAAACTCACGATAAACCTCATCTGAGAAGAGATAAAGGTCATACTTCTTTACCAAATCGCGAATTTGATTCATCTCGCGGCGAGTGTAAAGATAACCGGTGGGATTGTTAGGGTTACATATCAAGATAGCACGCGTGCGCTCATTGATTAGCTCCTCAAACTTTTCTACCTTAGGCAGAGAAAAACCCTCCTCGATGGTTGTCGCAATCGTACGAATGCGAGCACCAGCCGATATAGCAAAAGCCATATAGTTCGCATAAGCTGGTTCGGGCACAATTATCTCGTCGCCAGGGTTCAGACACGACATAAAGGCAAACAATACAGCCTCTGAGCCACCCGATGTGATAATAATATCGTCCGCATCAAGGTGGATGTCATAGCGTTCGTAGTAGTGCGTCAACTTCTCGCGATACGAACGGAAGCCTTGACTCGGACTGTACTCCAACACTGTGCGATCTATGTGTCGCAACACATCAAGTCCCGCTTGCGGTGTAGGCAAGTCGGGCTGACCAATGTTGAGGTGATATACGTGTACGCCCTTCTCTTTGGCCTGTGTTGCCAATGGTGCGAGTTTCCGAATGGGCGATTCGGGCATTTGTATAGCTCTTTCTGATATTTTAGGCACGGTTGATTTTTTTTAGTTAACGAGTTAACGAGTTGACAAGTTAACAAGTAAATATCTTTTTCTTGAATTATATAAATTTTCGTTCAAAGTCATGTTGATGCGTACTGCGTTCCAATTCCGTAGCGATGGCATGTAATGGACGAAGCAATTCGTATAGGTAAATATAGGCACCATACTTACGTTCATCAAGTGTGCGCAATCCTAAGCGCACCATAACGACAGACAGCGTCAGACCAACACCCCACAATACCACACTAATAATGTCGGTAGGCAATAAAGCCAAGGTGTAGATTCCGTGATGTATATCCATCACCAAGCGCCCTATCAAGTAAGCCAACTGACACGACACAAAAGCATAGGTCGCGATACTAGCCCACATATCTTGCTGTCTATACTTCCGTAAGGGATGCGCCAAGAAGTGCATCACCTCACACGCTCGCATACGACGCGTTTGCAGTACGTCAGCCGACGGCAGAGCCTCAACTAAGCGCGTTGAGGGCGAACAGAGCAGTGCAGTGCGTTCAGTGTCAGCATGTAAGCAAGCAAACACAGCCTCCTCGCCAAAGGCTAAATTCACGCTATCGGCAAAGCCGTTTTCGCTCAGGAACCAACTCTTACGCACAGCCCAAGCTGACGGCAAACAGCCCATAACCAAGCCGTCCTCCCAAGCCTCCATGCGAGTGGCAAGGTCACAGACGCGGTCGAATATAGCCCGTCGTGCTACCAACGATCCATCGTCATCGTAGTTGTAATAAGCCATTACCATGTCATTGCCCTCAATGAGCGACTGCGATATGTGGTAGAGCCATTGATCATCTACGGGCAATGTGTCAGGACTCAACACCATTACCCATTCGCCACGTGCTGCCCTCATACCTAAAGTGATAGCCAACTTACGGCGTTCAATATAGCGAGATGAGTCAGGTACGAAAGTATAGCGCAGCCGGCTAAAGTCATTGCGCTGTATTCGTTCACACAAGGCTTCTATCTCGGCCGTATGATTCTCGTCTGCTACGAGTATCTCATACTCCCTTTTATACTTCTGACCAATCAGATTGCGCAACAATGGTTCGAGCGGATCACGTTCATTCACCACAGGCACCACAATCGTCAGCACTTTCTCCTCATCGCTCAAGCCTTCAATCAAAGCCTCATGTGTAGCCTTTTCGACGGCCTGCGCTTCAATTTGCCAAGCTGCATGCTTAGCGAGCAAGCGAAAGCGTCGCAAGCGCAGCCAATAAAGCGACAACAGTGCTATGCCTGCCACCACACAGAGTAGCGACAACCACCAGTCTATCCCCATTATACTATTATTCAACACGATTATATATGGTTGTTTAGTAAGTCTTCAAATGTTCTTTTTTTTACATTATCGTCCACCACGTCGAAACTCCGCACACACTATAGCCGTTGCGATAGCCACATTCAGACTCTCGCTCGTAGCACGTCCCACAGGGTAAGGCGGAAAGTAAAGCCGCTTATTAACACAAGCCTCTACTTCAGCCGAGATGCCCTGGCCTTCATTACCCATAACGATAAGACCATTCTGGGTAAGCTTCTCAGTGTAAATATCCGTTCCATCTAAAAACGTCCCATAGATAGGCACACCATCCATTTGGCGCAACAACTGAGGTAAATCACAATAATGTACTCTTACGCGACCAATAGCCCCCATCGTAGCCTGTACCACCTTAGGTGCAAATACATCGGCCGTACCAACCGAAGCAAATATATGTTCGATACCAAACCAATCAGCGAGGCGTACAATCGTACCCAGATTACCAGGGTCTTGTACAGTATCTAAAGCCAAGCAAAGCGACTGACGAGGTAAAGCCAACAAATCTCCACCCACCGCATCATGTATATTTTCCTCACGTGGCTTTTCAAACACAGCCAAAGTATCACGAGGCGCACAAAGTAGCGACAAGCGCTCTAACACTTTCTTATCTACTACTTCAATCAACTCAACATTACGCGTTAATTCTGAGGGCAATCCGTTCAAGAAGTCTTGTGTAGCATATAATACCTTACAACGCATCAGCGGCAGCAAGTCCACCACCACCTTCGGCCCTTCTGCCACAAACGCATGCATTGCATCGCGATGCTTCTTCAAGCTCAAAGCATGAATATCTTTTATAGTTTGCTTCGTTACTGTCATCAATTATCATTGTTTTTCTAAACGCAAATATACGAATTTTATTACAATCATCGAAAGCGTTTCGTTCTTTTTTTCAACACACGCCCTAACATAAACAATATCACCCTTGCTAAATCAACACAAAAACATTACATTTGCACTGATTATGCAAATCATCAGACATACACATACGCTCTTACCGACCTGCAGCTACCACTTGACAGGTCTTTATTGCGTTGTTGCCATTTTACTTATAGCTCTACATTCATGTAGTAGCCGTAAGTTTCTCAAGCAGAACGAAAAGGTATTATCAAACGTAAGCGTTGTGTCAACTCAAAGAGGATTTAAATCGACTGAATACAAAGCCTACGTCAAGCAACAGCCCAATGCCAAATGGTTCACTCTATTTAAAGTTCCACTTGGTATTTACTGCCTCTCTAAAAGCGACTCCATAAAGGGCAATCGCGGAGTGTCCAAACTATTACGCAAAATGGGAGAAGCTCCTGTCATCTACGCTCCTTCACTCACGCTTTATAGTCAGCAAAATATTGAACAAGCACTCTATAGCAACGGCCACCTTCACGGACGTTGCGACACGATCATCGTCAACAAGCGCCACAAGTGTAGTGTCATCTACCAACTTACGCCAGGCCCTCAATACTACCTACACCAATACCACCAAACGTTTGACAACGATAGCATACGCCTTGCCTTCGAGGCCGATGCCACAAAAAGTCTACTCCGCGTAGGAGGACACCTCAATCTCAACAAACTCTCTGACGAACGTTCACGCATTGTCACCGCGCTCCACAACAGAGGTTATTATTACATCAACAAAGACTTCATTTCGTTCGACATTGATACCCTTCGAGGTTCAACCGCAGCCGTTGTCACCATGCGTCTACAACTGCCCATTGGGGCTGACTCTCTGCGTGCCTACCGCGTACAGCACTATCGCAATATCAACATCACCGTCGCCAACCCCGACAATCAAACAGACAGTGTCTATAAGCGTACACATTACCACGGACTTAATATTACCTATCAAAGCAAGCCCCGATTGAGTCGTCGCCTTTTTGCCTCCCACATTGGTCTACGTCCCGACACCACCTATTGCGAGTCACAAGTACAAGACACCTATGCCAACCTCAACACTCTACCCTCTACAAGCTTTACTACTATACACGTATCGCCTACCGTTGGGACGGTTGACTCTCTCGATTGCAACATCCAACTTCATCCCAACAAACCTCATTCTATCGGACTTGACATAGAAGGCACCAACACTTCGGGAGACCTCGGCGCTGCTGCCACACTTAGTTATAGCAATCGCAACCTATTTCGCAATGCAGAGTTGCTCACGCTCAAGCTACGTGGTGCCTACGAATCCATTACAGGCCTTGAAGGGTATAACAATCAGAACTATACCGAATGGAGTGCAGAGGTCAATCTGCGCTTTCCTACGCTCTTATTGCCTTACATTAATATCAACACCAAGCGCCGTTTGAAAGCTAACTCCGAGGCCAAGGTCATGTACGATACGCAAGACCGCCCTGAGTTTCACCGCCGCGTCTTAACAGGCTCTTGGGCGTACAACTGGCATGCCACCAAACGTCAGCAATGGCAACACCATTTCGACCTGCTTTCGATTAATTACGTCTACATGCCATGGATATCTGACACCTTCAGACACGACTATCTCGAAGGCGACAACCCTCACTACTCCGTATTACGTTACAGTTACGAAAATCTCTTCATCGTCAAGACAGGTTACAACTTCACCTACAACTCACTACGCAATGCTAATAGCCTTTCCACAGGTATCTATCAGACCAATGGATACCAGATAAAGTTTGGCATAGAGTTGGCAGGCAATATACTCAACGGGCTCTCAAAACTCACGCATAGTCAGCGCGACAGTGAGGGGCGTTATAATCTCTTTGGCATAGCTTACTCACAATACGCTAAGGTCGACTTCGACTTTGCCAAGAGCACAGTGCTTAACGATCGCAATTCCCTGAGCTTTCACGCAGCCTTTGGTTTAGGACTTCCTTATGGCAATTCTACCATTCTTCCTTACGAGAAGCGTTACTTCGCGGGTGGAGCCAATAGTGTACGCGGTTGGAGTGTGCGTGGGCTAGGGCCAGGCGCTTATAAGGGCAAGGACGGCAAAATAGACTTTATCAACCAAACAGGTAATTTAAAACTCGACCTTAGTGTTGAGTGGCGTACCTATTTGTTTTGGAAGTTACATGGCGCCTTCTTTATCGACGCGGGCAACGTGTGGAACACACGTGCTTATGCCGACATGGACGAAGGGCAGTTCCACTTCAACACCTTCTACAAACAGATAGCCGTCAGCTATGGCTTAGGTCTTCGCCTTAACTTCAACTACTTCATACTCCGCTTCGATGGTGGTATGAAAGCTATCAATCCTACCATCACTCACGGACGAAAGCACTACCCTATCACCCAACCTAAATTCGACCGCGACTTCACATTCCACTTTGCCGTGGGATTACCCTTTTAAAGGGGTTAATGAGTTTAATTAGTTTATGAGTTTAATGAGTTTTGTGAGTTTGTGAGCTTAATGAGTTGCTTCTAATACGTTTCCCCATTAAACTTATTAAACTCATTAAACCCATTAAACTTATCAAACTCATTAAACCCATTACCCCCATTAAACTCAGAAACTATTCAAAACTTCCTCCACGTGTTTAAATTCATATCACTAAGTTCAGGCAGTTGCGGCAACTGCTATTATCTCAACTACGACGGCTATGGCCTACTCATCGACTTAGGTATAGGCATACGCTCGTTTAAGAAGCTATTCTCCGACTACGGACTCACTATAGCCCAAATCAATGCCATACTCGTAACGCACGACCATACTGACCACGTAAAGGCCGTAGGAGCACTCTCACGCGACTTTCGTATACCTGTCTATACTTCAGCACGTGTACACGAATCTATTCAGCGCAACCACTTCGTATCGAAGAAGATACCTCTCAACCTGCAACATAACATTACGCGAGGCGAAGCCTTCGACTTAGGTCCCTTCCGTATCACCTCATTTGGTGTGCCTCACGATAGCGCTGACAATAACGGCTACATTATCTCCACGCCCGAAGGGCAACGCTTTGTCCTACTAACTGACGTGGGACACTTCACCGAAGAGATGTCCTCCATTATCAGTCAAGCTACTCACTTAGTAATTGAGTCGAACTATTCGACCGCTATGCTCCAAGCAGGACGCTACCCTCAACGACTCAAAAATCGCATCTCAAGTGAAACGGGCCACATCAGCAATGAAGCCACAGCACAATTCTTGGCTCAACACCTCACTCCTGGAATCATCAAGCACGTTTGGCTCTGCCACCTAAGCGCTGAAAACAATCGTCCTTCAGTAGCCTACGAAGTATGTAGTAAAGCACTCACTGACGCTGGTTTTCAGCTCGAGAACGGACATCCAACGATTAAACTTGAAGTCTTACCCAGACGAAATCCCACTTTAGTCATGGAACTATAACCATTCAACAATGGGGGCATAATCGAGTAGAAGGTAAATCGAGTAGGAAGTAAGCACAATCATAGGTGCTTATCTTGTTCTTTTTTGTAAATAAGGTTGACCTCTAAAATCTACAAAACGACTGATTTCTTAGAAAAGAAAAAGAAGGAGTTCGAAAAGTGCCAAAAAAACTACCACATTTGTATGTTGAACACCTAAGTTTCTGCGTAATACGCGTAATATCTGGCTATTGGTCAAATATCACAACAATTGGGAATGCCTTGTAGTATTGTATACAAGAAAAACCGACCTATAGGTCAAATGCAGGATAAAATATGACAAGAAACCCTTATGTATACAACCTTTGTAAGGTATTGAAAACCTTACAAAAATGAAATATGCATAAGAGTAAACGTCCAATTTGCGGGTCAACTCATTCTGCAAAAAACGGGAAACGGGAAGCGTAAAGGGAAACAATTATACAAATTATAAGCAATTCCGCGAGATGTTCCACAATGTTGTGGACATACACACCTCTGGTCATGCAGATCGCCAGACAATTGAAAAAGTAATCAAAAAGGTTAAACCAAGGGAATTTATCTGCATTCACAAGGAGGAAGATGCTAAACTATAATAATAAAGAAATGGCAAACATCATTTATACTAATTATTTTGATCACATTAACTTGTTCAAGAAACTAAAGAAGGAAGGTCGTATTGTGAACACACCATTCCGGAATACGGTTTCAGAAAATTCATTCTGTTTTAATGTGGGAATGAAACCTTCCAACACTGATGAATACAAAGAACGTCTGCTTCAAACAATAAAAGACGTTTTTGGCATCACTAAAGATTCTTTCGATGGGAAGTTTTACAAAACCATAGAAGGTGCTGGTCAGGAATGGAATGAGCTTCATATCTTTCACTCATCTTCTCTTTTGGCATTATTATGCTTTTACGATGTAAGCGAGCAAAATCCGCTTTCTATAAACATAGAAGGTGTAAAATGCAAGTTTACTTCGAGTGAATTTGAAGTGCCAAACATAATTGGCAGGGACAAAAGAGATAAGGATTACTCATCCCATATTGACGTAAAGCTTACAGGAACATGTGGTGAGAAGTGCGTATCATTGTATCTGGAGTCAAAGTTTTCAGAATATGTTAACCAAAGGGGAAAAACATCCTTCTCATATACGGAAGACTACAATTCAATATACACAAAACTGCAAGGTAAGATAGAAGACTTGGATATTAACATAGGGTGTGATAAGATCACTTTAGTTCAGACTAATAGCAAACGACCAGCTCAATATTGGAAAGGAATCAAACAAATGGTCTCACACTATCTAGGAATGAAGAATTGCAAAGATCAAAGTGATCTCATTTACCTTGGAGAAATATTGTATGACTTCCGTCCATTCATATACATGCAAAACGACTTCTATGGAGATTACAGAGAAAAACACAAGCAACTTGTAGATGCGTTGGAAGATACTGAAACTGAACCACAAAAATTTAAAATCGTAAAGAATTTACTGACATATCAAGGCGTGTTCGAGAGTTTTAATTTGGACGAACGAGTACGTAAACTTTATAATCTCTAACACGCTGCTAAATGTAAATTCCTTCGAATAAAATGTGGACATGTGATTGCAAAAACTCATCTTAATTTCGGATTTAGAGTTTAAGACTGAGTTTATCGCATAAAAAAACTTTGAGTATTTCCGTATATCACGGAAAAAGAGTAACTTAGATGTGATAAAAAACGATACTCAAAACTCAAAGTCATGAGCAAAATTCCGTCAGAGATTCGCAACTTTTTAACTGCAATTCATCTCACATAATATCCATACATTTTCAGAATTTCTGATTTATCTTTCATGTTTCATTTTTTGTTATAAAGTAATTGAATATCAGTCATTTCGAAAAATGAAACATACGACT
>UQHJ01000021.1 GCA_900540885.1 uncultured Prevotella sp. | reverse complement strand
GGTTGCAGCTCGATGTTGTTCTCTAATTCGTTGAAACGTAGGTTCCAACGCTCGTTAATGAGCGCTTGCATTTGTTGTACGAGCGAAGGAGTTGGGGCGCTTGTTGAATGTCTTGTCTTTCGTTGAGGCGTTTTTGCTATTTGTTCTTTCTTTTCGGTAAATAGTTGAATGGCCCAAGCTTTAACGATGCGTACAATTTCGTTGTTGCTTAATTGCGTAAAGAGTCGTTGGGCCAGTTTTAGTAATTGACGGATAATGTTTTTAATCATGGTAGTTGTCTTTTTTAGGTTTGGTGCAAAAGTACGACGCCATGAGGGGAAGGGCAAAAAGTGTGTACATTTTGTACACTTTTTTTAAAGCGAGACTTCGAACTACTTCCGCGCGTTACTTATTTTAAGGGGCTGTGACTTTTTATCTTTCATGTTTCAGAATGTATTTATAACTGCTTGATTATCAAAGCATTCAGTAGGTGAAATTTAAAACCAAATGCTTCAGGTTTGATTTCATCCTTTCAGTGCGTATTTCTTCCACTGTGTTTTGCAATTGCTTGCAGCAAGAAATGAAATCTCTTGCACTGTGTTTTGTCTTTTAGTCGACGGTGTTTGTAAAAGTGAAACATTGAAGGCAAGAATGAAACATGCGAGACGTATGTTTCATTCATTAAAAGCTGTAGTAATCAAAAGGTTATGGATAGAAATGAAACGTTGAAACAAAAATGAACTAAACTTTAATGTATGTTAGACGACTTCAATATGTACAACCCATTTCGAAAAACATTCCACTTTGTTCCTAAAATGTTTGGTAATATCCACTTTCATAAATATCTTTGCAATCTGAAACAAAATAAATAGATTAATAATGGAAAATATCATTACAGATTCAAACTACGAAAGCATTGTGGCAGAAGGCTTGCCCGTAGTAGTTGACTTCTCAGCAACATGGTGTGGTCCTTGCAAGAAAATTGCTCCGATTATTGAAAAATTAGCAGTAGAATATCAGGGACGTGTCAATATCGGTAAGTGTGACGTTGACGATAATGAAGAACTTACTTCAAAGTTTGGCATTCGTAACGTCCCCACTGTGATTTTTATTAAGAATGGTGAGGTTGTTGATAAACACGTTGGTGCTGGACTTGAAAAAGAATTTGTTGAGAAAATTGAAGCTTTATTGAATTAAAAAGCTTTATTCGACTATTCCTAAGTAGGTGTTCAAAATTAGTTGATATGAATTGGTGCAGTATTTCGTTCAGAAACATAGGTTGAAGAGGGAGCGTAGCGGGCTACGTGACCGATGAAGCCTATGTTTCTGGGCGAAAGAATGCGCCAAGGCATATCGACTAATTCTAAACATGATTATATAAACTAATTTTGAATACCTACTTATAAATATAGTTGATTCCTAATTTAGAGGTTATGAGCTTATAAAGTTATTTTTGTTGATTATCAATATGATGTAACTTTATAACCTCATAACCTCAAAACGTAAGACGGAATTATTAGCCATCCAAAAAAATACTTTTATGAACATTGACGAAGAATTAATGCTTGATGCTCAAGAAGATGCGGCTGCTGTAGCTTTTATAAAAAACAATCTGCCGCAAGAGCTTCAGGAGATGTTTACGGAAGAGCAACTGTATTACTTCCTTGATGTGATCATCGAATACTATACAGAAAGTGGTATTCTTGATGCACAACCTGATAAGGAGGGCTATATCGACATTGATGAAGAGGCTGTCGCAAAATATGTGGCGAAAAAAGCCAATAAGGAGGGAATGGGCGTTTTTAGTCCTAATGACCTTCTGTTTGTCGTTCAAGCTCACATGGACTTTGAAGAGGGTCAAGAGGAAGTATAATGTACTCCAAGTTTCGGATTTAGATTTAGGCCGTCATAGCGTATGCTTTAAGAGCAGCCAACCTCTTATCGTTTTCAATAACCTGCATGATCAAATCTTCAGATTCTGCTCCAGTTATTTCACTGAAAAAGTTGTGAATCTCTGACGAGATTTTTGTGTTTTTGCTCGTGGCTTTGAGTATTGTTTTTTTGTCACATATAAGTTATTCATTTTCCGTGATATACGGAAATACTCAAAGCCTTTTTATGCGATAAGCTCAGCCTCAAACTCTAAATCCGAAACTTGAGTACGTTTCCTTATCCGTTTGGTGCCCAAAGGACGAGAGGGTAGATAAGTGGCAACTTTATTCCTCTACATCCGATTCGATGGGTGGTTGCGAAGTCCTTGATTATTACAGAAATATATTCCAACTCGAATTTAGCTTTAGAGATAGCAAGCAGCATGCTGGAATCACCAACTATCAGTCAATCGACTTCAGAAAGTTGAATGTTCACTCCAATGCATCGCTCGCTGCTGTCAACTTAGCAAAAGCGGCATGTAAGAAGTTAGAAATTACTTATTCCATATTCTCTTGTAAGTCATTCATACGCAATGCTTATATGCTTGAACGATTTATTTGCGTGTTTGGGATGAACCCAAACCCACAAGTTATTGAAAAACTTTTCAAAGAACTCATTTTATTTACCGCCAAAGCTGCTTAGACTTGGCTATTTCTTAACGAACTATTGGTCTAAGGGATGACATTTTTATTAGATTAAATAAAAATATGAGAAATTATTCTGAAAGTTCTGTTGTCAGCAACAATCATAATAAAGTAGGTTTCATAGGATTACTCATAACATTAGGCATCGTGTTTGGAGACATCGGAACATCACCCCTATATGTGATGAAGGCCATTCTCCATACAGGCGAAACCATCAACGAAAGTACCATTCTGGGTGCATTGTCCTGCATCATCTGGACCCTAACCCTACAGACCACCATCAAATATGTATGTGTGGCGCTGCGGGCCGACAACAATGGCGAAGGAGGCATTTTAGCTCTCTATGCTCTGCTGCGTCGTCTCAAGAGTAAGTGGATTTACATTCTGGCCATCATTGGCGCAAGCACCTTGCTGGCCGACGGAATCATAACCCCTGCCATAACGGTGACCACAGCCATCGAAGGACTCGAGAGCATCAGTCCCAACCTGCCAGTCATTCCCATCACGCTTGCTATCATCACCATTATCTTCTTCGTGCAGCGTTTTGGCACAGAGAGCATAGGCAAGTCGTTTGGAGTGTTCATGCTGATATGGTTCCTGTTGCTGGGCGTGGTGGGGACCGTCAGCATCACGTCTTACCCGTTGATACTGAAGGCCTTTAATCCCTATTACGCAGCCATGTTGCTGGCAAGATCACCAGAATGGTTCTTGATCCTGGGCGCTGTGTTTCTCTGTACCACTGGTGCAGAGGCTCTCTACTCTGATCTGGGGCATTGCGGCAGAAAGAATATCACTATTAGTTGGGCCTTTGTAAAGACCATGCTCATTCTCAACTATCTGGGGCAGGGAGCATGGGTTCTGAACAATATCCAAACTGCTTCCTCTGTAAATCCGTTCTTTTCCATCATGCCGCAGTGCATGCTGTTCTTCGCCATCATCATGGCCACGGGTGCGGCAATCGTTGCCAGTCAAGCACTTATCAGCGGAACCTTCTCCATTTTGAGCGAAGCCATGAACCTGAACTTCTGGCCACGCATGCGAATAAAGCATCCTACCCACGTTAAGGGACAACTCTATATACCAGTAATAAACTTCGCCATGTACATCGGCGTGGTGCTCATCATCCTGCTTTTCCGCGACTCCTCGCACATGGAGGCTGCCTACGGACTCGCCATCACCGTCACCATGCTGATGACCACTCTGTTGCTCGGTTTTTACTTGCACAGCAAGGGCGTGGCGCGGGTCTTCACCCTGCTGTTTATGGGCGCATACTGCACCATTGAAGCAATCTTCCTGGCAGCCAACCTGTCAAAATTCCTCGCTGGAGGATGGTGTACGATGCTCATTGGCGGGATACTGTTTCTCATTATGTATGTGTGGGTTCGGGCCATAAAGATACGCCGCCATTACATCAGCACCAAACCGCTGGACAATTATTATCAGATTATCTCTGACGTTAAGGCCGACGAGAGCATCCCTAAGTATGCTTCCAACCTTGTCTATGTAAACCATGCTGGCAAGGAAGGTACTGTAGATGACAAGCTGCTCTATTCCATCATCAACAAGCAGCCGAAACGTGCTGATCATTACTGGCTTATCAACATGGAGTTTGTAGACACTCCTGACACGCTGGAGTACAGTTGCGAGACATTAATTCCCGACACCCTCTACAGCATAACGATGCACATTGGCTTCCGCATAGAACCTCGAGTGAGCCTCTATCTGCGTCAGGTGGTGGAAGACCTTGTGGCTGACGGGAAGGTTGATTTGAGAAGCATATATCCTTCGCTCCGCAAGAATGGTGTTTCCGGTGATTTCCGATTCATTATCATTCACCGCGTTTATTACCCCGAGAGTTCCGACAACCGGCAACAGAACCTGCTGATGAGTATCTACTCCATCATCAGCAAGATAGGAATTGATGAGCCAAAGGCATTGGGCCTCGACACATCTATGGTTGTGGTAGAACGTGTGCCGCTAATAATCAATCATCGTAACAACAGCATAAGGCGCATTACCCACATGATGAAAGAATAGTCATATAAGGTGAATTTTATAAAAACTGAAGTTTCGGATTTAACAAGGGCTTTCAGCCCGCCCTTGTTAAATCCGAAACTTGAGTAACTTCGGGGTCGTTACGGAACAAAGTTACCTCTTGGTTGAAAATCATAAGAACGACGGCCCAGGACAAAAGAAGCGTGAAATCGACCTTGGTGCTAAACCAAAAACCTTCTTTCGCCCTATCGTAGAGCTTGGTACCATAACAGAAACCACACATGGGTTGAAAACCTTGGTCTAAACCAATGATAACGCTGAAGATAAACATGCTGATGCAGGTCACAATGTACATGGTAGCGATGGCAGCATCGCCATAGTTGCTGGCAACGCTGTTGAGGGATTGTTGCTAATGCTTGCGAGTCTATGTCGAGAAATTGAAGGTGTGTTATCGGCAATGATTTCTTTCACGAACCGGCCTTCAAAAGAAATATTGCGATGACTGTAATGGTGTAAAAGCCTGAAAAACGTATTAATTTGATAGAAAAGGGAAGAAAAAGTATTTGCAATATTTGTCACCTAAAGAAAAAAACGTACTTTTGCACGCCGATTATTATCTGGCTGGCTTAAAAAGCCTGCTAATCCGCGGATTAATAGTTGCATCCGTTTTTATTGGCCAGGGTGTAATGGTTAGGTAATATCTGCGGTAAAAAGATAAACATTAGTAGTTACAATTTAAAACAAACAAAAGTGGACACTTTAAGTTACAAGACCATTTCTGCTAACAAAGAGACTGCACAAAAAGAATGGGTAGTAGTAGATGCTACTGATCAAGTTCTGGGTCGTCTTTGTACAAAGGTTGCCAAACTGCTGCGCGGTAAGTATAAACCCAACTTTACTCCGCACGTAGATTGTGGTGACAACGTTATTATCATCAATGCCGATAAGATTCAGCTTACTGGTAAGAAGTGGACTGATCGTATCTATCTTACTTACACTGGCTATCCTGGTGGTCAGCGTGAACACACTCCTGCAAGCATCATGGCTAAGCCTAACGGTGCTGACAAGTTGTTCCGTCGTGTAGTGAAGGGTATGCTTCCTAAGAATAAGCTTGGTGCAAAGCTCCTTGGTAACCTCTATGTTTACGAAGGTACAGAACACAAGCATGAAGCACAGTCGCCCAAGGCAATTGATATTAACCTCCTTAAATAAGCTTAGCAGTAATGGAAATGATTAATGCATTAGGCCGTCGTAAAAGCGCCATCGCCCGTATCTACGTAACCGAAGGTACAGGTAAAATTACCATTAACAAGAGAGATCTTACTGAGTATTTCCCCTCTCCCATCCTGCAGTTTGTTGTTAAGCAGCCTCTTACCCTCTTGGACGTTGCTGAAAAGTACGACATTAAGGTAACACTCTGTGGTGGTGGTTTCACGGGTCAGAGTCAGGCTCTTCGCCTTGCTATCGCTCGTGCACTCGTAAAAATTAATGCTGATGACAAGAAGACCTTACGTGCTGAAGGCTTCATGACTCGCGACCCCCGTGCCGTTGAGCGTAAAAAGCCAGGTCAGCCCAAGGCTCGTCGTCGCTTCCAGTTCAGCAAGCGTTAATATTCTGCGCTGCCTAAAATTAAAGCATTTGTATATTATTATAGCTGTTGCATGATTTTAGGATTGCTGCTGGATTTACGTTTAGTATCTAAACCAAGAAGACTTTGTGGAAGTGTTTGATCTATATGTAATACTTAACAAACTACCTCTTGGCTGGTTGAACTAAAACAACTTACAAGAAAGTAAACGAAATTAAAAGAAAAGAAATGTCAAGAACATCATTTGATACCCTTTTGGAGGCCGGTTGTCACTTCGGTCACCTCAAACGTAAGTGGAACCCCGCTATGGCTCCTTACATCTTCATGGAGCGCAATGGCATTCACATTATCGACCTTCACAAGACTGTTGCAAAAATCGACGAAGCTGCAGAAGCTTTGAAGGCAATTGCAAAACAGGGCAAGCGTGTCCTCTTCGTAGCTACTAAGAAGCAAGCAAAGGACGTTGTAGCAGATAAGGCTGCATCAGTCAATATGCCTTACGTTACTGAACGTTGGCCGGGCGGTATGCTCACCAACTTCCCAACAATTCGCAAGGCAATCAAAAAAATGGCCAATATCGACAAGTTGATGAACGACGGTACTTACTCTAACCTTTCAAAGCGTGAAATTCTTCAGATTTCTCGTCAGCGTGCAAAGTTGGAGAAGAACCTCGGTTCTATCAGCGACCTTACACGCCTACCTGCTGCATTGTTCGTTGTAGATGTATGCAAGGAACATATTGCAGTAAAAGAGGCTCAACGCCTCGGTATTCCAGTATTTGGTATTGTTGATACAAACTCTGATCCTAACGTTGTAGATTATCTTATCCCTGCTAACGATGACTCTAACAAGAGCATCGAGGTAATTCTTGACGCTGTATGTGGCGCAATCGCTGAAGGCGTTGAAGAACGTAAGGCTGAGAAGGTAGACACTGAAGCTGCAGGTGAGGGCGAAACGAAGTCACGTAATAAGCGTGCTTCTAAGGCTCGCGCTGAAAAGGCTGAAGCTCCCGCTGCTGAAGAAGCAAAGGCTGAGTAATCTGCTATTAATTTATTGAAAGTATAAAGTATAAGCGTATAAAGTATAAAGTATAACCCCCATTTGCGAGATTACACTTTTATTACCTTATACATTGTGCTTTATACTTTTCTACTTTTAAAATCCTAACTACTAACCAACTATATTTCCAAAAGAAAATGGGAGTATCATTAGAAGATATCAAGAAGCTTCGCACTATGACAGGTGCAGGCTTGGGCGACTGCAAGAAGGCACTCGCTGAGTCAAATGGCAACATCGAAGAGGCCATCGAAATTATCCGTAAGAAGGGTCAGGCTGTTGCTGCAAAGCGTTCAGACCGTGAAGCTGCAGAAGGTGCAGTACTCGTAAAGTGCGAAAATGGCTTTGCTGCTATCATCGCTCTTAAGTGTGAGACTGACTTCGTAGCTAAGAATGCTGACTTTGTTAAGCTCGCTCAGGATATTCTTGACCTCGCTGTAGCTAACAAGTGTAAGAGCCTCGAGGAGGTTAATGCGCTTACACTCGGTGGCCACACTGTTGCTGAAGCTGTAACTGATCGCAGTGGTATTACAGGTGAGAAGATGGAACTCGATGGATATAACTTCATCGAGGGTGACAATGTAGCCGTTTATGACCACATGGGTCGTCATATGCTCTGCACTATGGTGCAGACGAACAAGCCTGCTGAAGAACAAGCTCACAATGTGGCTATGCAAGTAGCTGCTATGAATCCTGTAGCTCTTGATGAAGCAAGCGTTCCTCAAGAAGTGAAGGACGAAGAACTCAAGGTGGCTATTGAGAAGACAAAGGAAGAGCAGGTGAAGAAGGCTGTAGAGGCTGCTATCAAGAAGGCTGGCTATAACGCTTACATCGCTGAAAGCGAAGAGCACCTTGAAGAAGGTATCCGTAAGGGCAATATCACTGAAGAGGACGCTGCTGCTATCCGCGAGTTGAAGGCTAAGACTGCAGAAGAAAAGTCTGCTAACTTGCCTGAACAGATGGTTCAGAACATCGCTAACGGACGTATGAAGAAGTTCTATAAGGAGTCTTGCCTCTTGAATCAAGAGTACATTCAGGATAGCAAGCAGACTGTTGCTGAATATCTGAAGTCAACTGACAAGGATCTCACTGTTACGGCTTTCAAGCGTTTTACGCTTCGTGCTGAGTAATTGTATTTCATAAATACATGAAGTAAAAAGGCTATGGCTTATTAGGCCATAGCCTTTCTTTTTTTAGTAAAATCTATATAATAAACGCTATTCATACATTTGACCAAAATAAATTTGTACATTTGCATATACAAAGAAGACTAAACTCTATCTAAATCTCACATTTAATAAGGTGGAAGACGATAAGATTGTTAAAATAGACATTGATAAGGTGTTGCAAAGTAAAATGGGGGCACGGTCGAAGTTTGTACCTCGCTTTATTTGCAATTGGCTAAAACATATCGTGCATCAAGAAGAAATTAATGCTTTTCTTGAAAGCGTTGGGAGTAAGCAAGGCTTACCTTGGCTTGATGCGGTAATGGATTTTTTGGACGATAAGATTGAAATTTCAGGTTTGGAAAATTTGCCTGATGATGAGGGCGGACGCCGATACACGTTTGTAAGTAATCATCCTTTAGGTGGGCCAGATGGCATCGCAATAGGTCAAATTCTTGGTCATCGTTATAATGGAAGGATACGTTATCTCGTAAACGATCTGCTTATGAATCTTCATGGTTTAGCCCCACTTTGTGTTCCTATAAATGTGACGGGGAAGCAAAATCGAGATCTTCCACGCCAAATAGAGGCAACGTTTAGTAGCGATAATCATGTGATTCTGTTTCCTGCTAAATTATGCTCGCGACGAAAGGGAGGAGTTATTCATGACTTACCATGGAATAAAACTTTTATAACGAAAAGTATAGAAACGCAGCGTGATGTTGTACCTATTCACTTTGAGGGACGCAACTCTGATCGTTTCTATCGAATCGCAAATCTTTCCAAATCGTTGGGCTTAAAATTTAACGTAGCCATGCTTTTTCTTGCTGATGAGACTTTCCGTAATCGGCATAAGACGTTTAAAGTTACAATAGGGAAACCAATTCCGTGGCAACACTTTGACAAGAGCAAACGTCCGTCGGAATGGGCGCTTTGGGTAGAGGACATCGTTTATCAACTTCCTCATCTTTAAAGGACTAAGAAGTCGTCTAAACTTTTCTGCCGAAGATTACTTTAAAACTTTTATCTCTTCTAAATTCAATCTTTACCTTCCTTTTTGACCGCTTTTTGGCCTTTCATCGGTCGTGTAGCTCGCTACACTCCCTCTTCAATGCCAAAGATAGTGCAAACCGAATGCAAAAAGCCAAGCTTGCTTGAGATTTTTGCTGAGGTGCAGCCTATCTTATACAAAATCGCTTCAAAAATAAAGGCAAATCTTGAACTTCATAAAAATTTAGACGACTTCTAACACATAGTGCTAATGCTCAAAGGTTATTTCTAAAAAAAAGAAGGTCTTACGTTTTAAACGTTGTAAGGTAATTTTAGCTGATTGGTGAGGTATATAAGGTTGCTTTTTAACCTCATAACCCTCGTAATCTCATAACCGAATTTTATTAATTCAGACTCATATACAAATGCTTTAGTCATGCAACCAATTATATCACCTGTAGATAAAACGCTACTAAAAAAAGAATTAACACCAGATAGACGTTTGCGCACGACAAACAAAGCTGGTAATGAGATTTATATTATAACTTACCAGCAGGCTCCTAATGTGATGCGCGAAATTGGGCGTTTACGCGAAATTGCCTTCAGAGCTGCTGGAGGTGGTACTGGCATGGAGTTGGATTGGGACGAATTTGATACTTGTGAACATCCTTATTATCAACTAATCGTTTGGGATCCAGAGGAAGAACTCATATTGGGTGGTTATCGCTTCTTGCCTGGAAGCGAAGCAAAATATGATGATAAGGGGCAACCATGTTTGGCTACAAGTCACATGTTTCACTTCTCTGATCATTTCTTAAAAACGTATATGGCTGATACGGTTGAGCTTGGTCGGTCGTTCGTTACGCTTGAGTATCAAAGCACCAGAGCCATGAGCAAGGGTATATTTGCTTTGGATAACCTATGGGATGGGCTTGGTGCTCTTACGGTAATCATTCCCAATCTAAAGTACTTCTTTGGAAAAATGACAATGTATCCTTCGTTTAATCGCCAAGCACGTGATATGATATTGTTCTTTTTGAAGAAGCACTTTGGTGACAAGGAGCGACTGATAACTCCTTATTCTCCTCTTGTTATTGATACTCCAGAAGAGGAGCTTGAAAGGCTTTTTGTATGTGATGACTTTAAGTCTGATTATCGTATACTTAATACAGAAGTGCGCAAGCGTGGATTTAATATTCCTCCATTGGTTAATGCTTATATGGGGTTAAGTCCGACGATGCGCGTGTTTGGTACGGCGATTAATCATGAGTTTGGTGAGGTAGAAGAGACTGGTATCTTCCTCGCAGTAGACGAAATCTTAGAACAAAAGCGAATGCGCCATATTGACACCTTTGTAAAAGAACATCCAGATAGCTTAAATCTATTTGAGCAATTGTTTAAGCAAAAGCAATCGTAAGTTGTGAAGTCGCGCCACTATTTTATTAATAAATATTAAAATAGTGGCGCGACTTCTCTTTTCTTCGTAATTTTGCAGACAAATTACGAAGAGTCTGTATTTATGAACGTCTTGGGATAAAATAATAGCAAAAGCCTGCATCGGCACAACCTTTGCAGGCATTTGTTGTGTTGTGACGCGATGTCACTTATTCTAAATGACGAGTGAAAGAAGAACTATGCGACAACTAAAGATTAATAAAAGTATTACCAACCGCCAGAGTGCGGCATTGGACAAGTATTTGGTAGAAATTGGCCGTGAGGAACTTATCTCAACTGATGAAGAGGTAGAACTTGCACAGCGTATTCATCGTGGTGGTCCTGATGGACAAGCAGCGCTGGATCGTCTGACGCGTGCCAACCTACGCTTCGTTGTCAGTGTGGCTAAACAGTATCAAAATCAAGGACTTACACTTAACGACTTAATTGATGAGGGTAACTTGGGACTCATTAAGGCAGCGCAGAAGTTTGACGAAACACGTGGTTTTAAGTTTATCTCATACGCTGTATGGTGGATTCGCCAAAGCATTCTTCAAGCTATCTCAGAGCAAAGTCGTATTGTACGTATGCCCCTTAACCAAGTAGGCTTTCAAAGTAAACTTACCAAAGCAATTGTAAGCTTCGAGCAAGAATTTGAGCGTCGCCCTTCTGTAGGCGAGTTGGCAGAATTGCTCGATACAGATGTAAGCAAAGTACAAGAAGCCTTGGGTACGAATGGTAAAAAGGTGAGCGTAGATGCTCCCTTTGCTGAAGACGATTCAAACTGTCTGATTGACATTATGACAGATGACAGTGCTCCTGGTACTGATAACCAAATGGAGAAAGAATCGCTCTCGTCTGACCTTGATGCTGCACTTAAGTCACTCAATGATCGTGAACGCCAGGTACTGAAAATGCTCTTCGGTATTGGACGTAACGAAATGACGGCAGAAGAGGTGGCTAATACGCTCAACCTTACTCGTGAGCGTGTACGCCAAATCAAGGAACGTGCATTGCGCCGTTTACGCGAAGCTGATAATATTAAAATTTTGATGAAATATTTAGGCTAAAAGCGCTAAATTACATATTTATTATTTACTATACTGCGAGGAACCTTTTTCTACAAAAGAAGGCTCCTCGCTTTCTTTGTCTGTATCTTTTTGTACGAAATAGAGTTTGATTAAGTTCAAATTGTTAACTTTGCAAACAGAAATTCAAACAAATAGCACAAAAACAATGGATTTATTTATAAAAAAGACAACCGAAGAACTATTGTTAGAAGCAGATAATGAAGGTGGTAATGGCCTGAAGCGTGTGCTTGGTATGTGGGGACTGATAGCATTGGGAGTAGGTGTTATTATAGGAGCAGGCCTATTTTCTGTTACGGGTATTGTAGCTGGAGAGCATACAGGGCCAGCTATCATATTGAGTTTTGCTATAGCAGCCGTTTGTTGTGCTTTGGCAGGGTTATGTTATGCGGAATTTGCGTCAATGATTCCCGTTGCAGGGTCTGCATATACTTATTCCTACTTTACCATGGGAGAATTAGTAGCTTGGGTTATCGGTTGGGATTTGGTGTTAGAATATGCGCTTGCGGCCATGACGGTGAGCATATCGTGGAGTAGATATTTTTGCATTATACTGAATGATATAGGGGTATCACTTCCTACGGCATGGAGCGCTTGTCCTGCCGATGGAGGCATCTTTAATGTGCCTGCAACATTGCTTATTGTTGTTCTATCGCTTATACTTATGTGTGGAACTAAGGGAAGTTCAAAGTTTAATGACTTTTTAGTAATACTTAAGATAGCAGTAGTATTGCTGTTCATTTTCATAGGATTTAAGTATGTAAAAGCTGAAAACTTAACTCCGTTTATACCGCAGAATACGGGCGTGTTTGGTGAATATGGTTGGTCGGGTGTTCTACGTGGTGCAGCTATTGTGTTCTTTGCTTTTTTAGGATTTGATGCAATCAGTACTGCAGCACAGGAGACCAAGAACCCGCGTCGGAATATGCCCATAGGAATTCTTGGCTCATTGTTGATTTGCACCTTGCTTTATATGGTGTTTGCACTTGTAATGACAGGCGTCGTTGACTATCATGCTTATAAAGGGACAGATAGTATAGCACCAGCAGCAACAGCCATTGCACACATGGGGCCTACGGCAATAGATGGCAGTGTAACTCCAGCCTATCCATGGTTAAATCGTGGTATAATTTTAGCCATTCTGATGGGGTATGCCAGTGTCGTGTTAGTAACTTTAATGGGACAGAGCCGCGTTTTCTACTCCATGAGCCGTGATGGGTTACTTCCTCCACTCTTTTCACATCTTCATAAGCGTTTTCATACTCCAGTACGTAGTAATGCACTCTTTATGACTGTGATCGGACTCTTAGCTGGAGTCGTTCCAGCCAATATAGCAGGTGAGATGACAAGTATCGGTACGTTGTTGGCTTTCTCACTCGTTTGCCTTGGTGTAATTGTGGTGCGACGCACACAGCCGAATGCACCACGCAGCTTTAAGACACCTTTTGTTCCTTGGGTGCCAGCAGCGGGAGTGGTTTGTTGTGTTAGTATGATGTTATTCTTACCTGCCGATACTTGGATACGACTTGTTATGTGGATGCTCATAGGATTAGATATCTATTCTTTTTATGGGGTGCAACATAGTGTTGCTGGTGGAGGTAATAAACGTCGCCATGGCCAAACGATTTTAAGCGCTATAGGAGTATTTGTAGCTATCTTGTGCGTCATTACTGGCTTTTGGCATCAGCAAACGTTGGGTTGGAACGATTCAAAATTGTTGTTCTATATAGCTCTGTGCTTTGGCGTATTCCATTTATTTTTCTATCTCGTAAGAGGTTTTAAGTAGGTATTCAAAATTAGTTTATATAATCATGTTCAGAATTAGTCGATATGCTTTGGCGCATTCTTTCGCCCAGAAACATAGGTTTCATCGGTCACGTAGCACGCTACGCTCCCTCTTCAACCTATGTTTCTGAACTTTTTCGTTAAGCCAAATGAGCAAAAGAAAGCTTGCTTTCGTTTTGCCATGGCGAGAAAAAGTGCGCGAAAGCGAACGAAATACTGCACCAATTCATATCAACTAATTTTGAACACCTACTTAATATGAACAGTATAACAACCCACTAAAATAGTCTTTGTTATGGATTTATTTGTAAAGAAAACAGCCAACGAACTTCTTCAAGAAGCGGAGAATGAAGGAGGGCACGGTTTGAAGCGCGTACTTGGCCCTTGGGGATTGATAGCATTAGGCGTTGGTGTCATTATAGGTGCGGGACTTTTTTCTGTCACTGGTATTGTAGCCGGCGCACATACGGGGCCAGCTATCGTCATAAGTTTTGCCCTGGCAGCGATCGCTTGTGCTTTAGCAGGATTGTGTTATGCTGAATTTGCCTCTATGTTGCCAGTAGCAGGTTCGGCTTATACGTACTCCTACTTTACAATGGGAGAACTGGTAGCATGGATAATAGGTTGGGACCTTGTACTTGAATATGCAGTGGCAGCAGTTGCCATAGCCATTTCGTGGAGCAAATATTTCAGTATTATGCTGACCGATATGGGATACCCCCTTCCTATAGAATGGACAGCTTGTCCTGCTGAAGGGGGCGTCTTTAATGTACCTGCGGCCTTACTTGTTGTAATACTTTCATTTATTCTCATGCGTGGTACAGCAGGTAGTTCTAAGTTTAATGATTTAATAGTTGCGCTTAAAATAATTGTCGTATTGGCATTTATCGCAATTGGTTTTAAATATATAAATACGGATAATCTTACTCCCTTCGTCCCCCAAAACACGGGAGTGTTTGGTGAATATGGTTGGTCGGGCATATTGCGCGGCGCTGCTATCGTGTTCTTTGCCTATATTGGTTTCGATGCAGTAAGTACAGCAGCCCAAGAGACGAAGAACCCACGTCGCAATATGCCTATAGGCATTTTGGGGTCGCTCATTATTTGTAGCATTCTTTATATGGTCTTCTCGTTTGTGATGACAGGAGTTGTTGACTATCACGCTTATATTGGAGCAGAAAGTATTGCTCCTGCAGCAACGGCCGTAGCTCACATGGGCCCTGTTGGTGCTGACGGTGTGGTCGTTCCAGCCTATCCATGGCTCAATCGAGGCATTATTGTTGCTATACTCTTAGGCTATGCAAGCGTGGTTTTAGTGATGATGCTTGGCCAAAGTCGTGTATTTTATAGTATGAGTAAAGATGGTTTGCTCCCTCCGATATTTTCACATTTGCATAAACGCTTCCATACGCCCGCTCGCAGTAATTTCCTTTTTATGATAATTATTGGTGTGTTAGCTGGTACGGTACCTCCTAACATTGCGGGTGAGATGACAAGTATTGGTACGTTGTTTGCCTTCTCGTTAGTTTGTTTAGGCGTTATAGTAGTACGCCGCACACAACCTAATGCACCGCGTGGCTTTAAAACGCCACTTGTCCCTTGGATTCCTGCAGCTGGTCTCCTTTGTTGTGTAGGCATGATGCTGTTCTTGCCTGCTGAGACTTGGATTAGACTCGTTATGTGGATGCTTATCGGTATTGACATCTATTCTTTTTATGGCATAAAGCATAGTGTGATAGGTGGTGGTACTGTTCGTCGTCATGGTCAAACCATTCTAAGTGGTATAGGCGTCTTTATAGCCTTCCTTTGTATTGTAACAGGATTTTGGCATCAGCAGACAATAGGGTGGGGTGAAAGTCATCTCATGCTATGGATCGCTGGTTTGTTTGGTGCTGTACATATCATGTTCTTTTTGGTGAGGGGCATAAGAAGATGATTTTGGCGCTGATATGAATTGATTTACAGTATTAATGCGTTTCCGCGTAAATGGGATGAATACCCGTTTACGTGGATTTTTTTGACCTTGTCGTCCAAACGAGAAAGTAGAAAGCAATGCGATAGTTTTGCGTTAAAGTATTTAATTTGTACATTTGCGCAGTAAATCCTTTTTAGTTTTTATACTATGACAGTTAATGAACAAACATATCAGCAAATAGAGCGTGCTTTACGTAAGGTGGCTTCAAAGTATCCGACGGACGTAGAGTGTCCTCCGCTTACAGACCTTCACTTGCAGGTGTTACAAGATAGTGGCGAATTGCGTATCTTTGATGACGATGATCACGAAATAACTCGTTGTGTTGTTGAAGAGTGGATAGGGAATAAGGACGAAAATTTTTACAAGGACGTTCAGAGCGTACTAATTGATGCGATAAAACGAATAAAAGATGTTACTGAGAACATTGCGATTATCAAGCCTTACTCTTTCACGCTTATAGGTGAGGATCACGAAACGATTGCCGACTTGTATTTAGTTGATGACGACACGATACTCATAAGTGGCGATCTCATGAAAGGCTTGGGTGAAGACCTTGAAAACTTTTGGCAGGAACTTGAACATCAAGACTAAAAAGCAATAAGATTATTAAAATAATGAAGTTATACAAAATAGCATTGGCTACTGTAATGTTATATAGCAGTAGTATTTATGCGCAAAATACAAAGTCCGAAGCATCGCTTTCATTAATTCCATTACCAACGCATGTAGAGCAGGGCAATGGTTCTTTCGTTTTTGGAAACAAAATAAAAGTCTATGCTGATGCCTATCAAGGGGATAGTATTCAATGGGTGTTGAACCAATTTGAAAAGAAATTAACTTACTCAACTGGCAAGCAGTTTAAAAAAGCAAAGCGTGCGAGTGGGGCAGATATGCAGCTCTTATTGCTTCCAAGCCTTAAAGCAGAGGCATATCAGTTGTCAGTATCGCCAAGTCAAGTAGTAATAAGGGCTTCACGTCCAGCAGGTTTCTTTTATGCATTGCAGACGTTGCAGCAATTATTACCCTCGCGCAGTGTGTTGGCAGGTGTAAAAGCCCCCGACAGTATCAAACAATGGACATTGCCCGTAGTTGATATTAAGGATGAACCTCGCTTTGAGTGGAGAGGATTTATGTTAGATGAGGGGCGCCATTTCTTTGGAAAGGAAGAGGTGAAGAAGGTGCTTGACGTGATGGCAAGTTACAAGATGAATCGTTTCCATTGGCATTTAACAGAAGACCAAGGTTGGCGCATTGAGATAAAGAAATATCCGAAATTGACTGAGGTCGGTGCGTGGCGTAATAGCAAAGTTTTGGGTTATGGTGAGGTGAAGCCTGATGATATTCAATATGGTGGTTTCTATACACAAGAAGACGCACGAGAAATTGTAAAATATGCACGTGATCGTTTTATCGAAATCGTCCCTGAGGTAGATATTCCAGGTCACTCACAAGCCGCAGTAGCTTCTTATCCTGAATTTTTGGCTTGTGATTCTCAAAATTCACATGAGGTATGGCGCTATCAAGGCGTGTCAACGGATGTGATAAACGTTTCTAATCCGCGAGCAGTGCAATTCGCTGAAGATGTTATTGATGAGCTGACAGAAGTTTTCCCTTACGCTTACCTTCATTTGGGAGGAGACGAATGTCCTGTTAACAAGTGGCAATCCAATGTTAGTTGTCAGGAACAACTCAAATCGCTTCAAAGCACCAACTATCGTGACTTACAGATAAATTTCTATAAGCAGTTGCAGCAACATATAGCACAAAAGCCTAAGGATAAGCAACGTCATCTCATATTTTGGAACGAAGTGTTGCATGGCAATACTCAACCTCTTGGCAAGGATATTACCATTATGGCATGGGTTGGAGCCGATGCTGCGGCAAAAGATGCTGCGTCGAGAGGATTTAATACAATACTGAGTCCTCAAATACCTTATTATATCAATCGTCGTCAGAGCAAACTGCCAACTGAACCTCGTTCACAAGGTTGGGGAACAGAAACGGTTGAGGCTGTTTATAACTATCAGCCGTTGAAAGGTGTTGATGCATCGTTGCAACCGCATTACTTAGGAGTACAAGCAAACTTTTGGACGGAGTGGGTAGAAGATGCTTCGACGGTTCAATACCTTATGTTGCCTCGTTTAGCAGCGGTTGCGGAGGCGGGTTGGACACCGCAAGAGCAACGCAGCTATCCGAACTTCTTGCAACGTTTGCAAACAGAACCTTCATTTTATCAGTTTAAGGGAGTTAATTACGGTAAACACGTTTTTGGTGATAATGATAAAGCACCAATGAAGTGATAATTTAAGATTATAAGTATCGCAATAAGTGAGGGGCAAGTCCTACAGGTTTGCTCCTCACTTGTTGTTGTTTGTTAGTAGCTTGATAGCTGATTTCTTGTTTTATGGTTAAATAAGTCTATAAAGTAGTATAGTTGTACTTCGTATTTAATCCTTCATGTTACTCCAAATAGGATTGAAGCTCTTTTGTTGAGAGTATTGTTCCGCTTCAGCATCTTTTAAGATGTTGTGCGTATTCTTCACGTCAGTAGTAGCGTTGCCGTATGAAGTGTCTAATAAGCAATGTTCAATTTCAAAAGCTATTGTATTGCTTTGGGGGGTAAGATAGTGTTTCTTGTGTTTGTTGAGTTTCATTCTTTTATTTCACGATTACCTTTTTACCATTAATAATGTAAATGCCTTTAGGCAACTTGTCCTTATTGTCACATTTCACTTGGACACCGCTTAGTGTCGTGACAACAGAACTCTTAAAATCTGTATTGCGATTTACGTTTCCGATGTTAGTTATGTCTTTATTGTCAGTCACTAAAGCAAATCCCATTGATTGGTTGGCTATTGATTTAGGGACAGCCAAATAGGCTTTCCCACCCTTGTTAACAAAAGGTCCGCCATCTTCTGCGCCGTAGAAGAATCCAAAAACCTTCTTGTCATCAATTGTACCATAAGTAAGCATATAGTATGTATAGTTATCTTCAGCTTCAATCATTTGGTCGCTTGATGTGCCACGAAGATAATTATTGCTACTTACAGTTTGTATAGCACAATTATTAGTTTCGTAGCAAGGGTATGAACCTGCTTGCTCGCTATAGATCAGCGCGGGACTATGCTTTTTTAGATAAGGAACACCTCGTACTAATAATAATTCTTTTTTGCAAGTCAGTGTTCCTTTTTCATCAACATTGCTAATGGTATAAACGTCGATGCCAGCTGGAAGTTTTACATCATAGTCGGAATAAAATGTTGTCCAATGTGTGTTTGACACAGTAATATTTCCAACAAGGTGTGTCGGTCTTCCGTAAATGTAAGGCAGTGTGTATTTATTGTCATCAAGGTTGGAGGTAGCAACAAACTTTTTTATATCTTTGTCAAAGACAATAGTGTAAGTTTTTGACGCATTACTAGTTTCAGCATAACTTATCTTTGCACTTCCATTAGCTTGAATAGACAAAATCCAGCCATTGTCTAATTCGCTGGCCTTATATGCTATGTCAAATTTTCCTTTTTTAATGTGGTAGTATTTACGATCGTTGTATGAGTAAATTTTATATCCCTCGCCCTTTCTTGTAAATTCGAACCCATTTTTTTCTAATGGACCATAGTGAAACTGCCCATTTTGATCAATGGTTATTTCGTCAGATCCCAATGAAGCACTCTTTAATACATTTTGGGCGCAATAGAATTTTCCGTCACATTCGGCTATAAGGTGATAACGTTCGTTTTCTTCGACACTTGTTACTTTTTCGTATAAGTCATCAGAAGTCTCTTGTGCATTGCTGCTTAGAATGCAAAGCAAGTTGAGTAGTAATACAAAAAAGCAAGTTTTTTTATTCATTTTTCCATATGTTTTCGTAAATAAAAAAGTAAAAATAATAGACCTATGTATACCAACACTAAATAAGTGTGCTTGTATACAAGGTCTATTATGTTGTTGCAACGTTGTTGCAACGAAATTACAATTCGTTAGTGACCTCGTTACCCATTTGCATAACGTAAGTAAGTTTAAGATCGTTGTCGAACATCATGAGGTCGGCATCCTTGCCAGCTTCAAGAGAACCCTTGCGATCGAATACGCCCATAATCTTAGCAGGCGTTTCACTTGCCATGCGACAAGCGTCGGCAAGCGGAATGTTAGCTTGCTGTACACAAGTGCGGATAAGGCGGTCCATCGTAGCGATAGAACCTGCAAGAGCTGAACGGTCGGCAAGTTTGCAAACACCATCCTCGAGAATTACGCGAGGGTCGAATGCAGCATCGCCTTCAGTGGCAGCGCAAGCCAATGAATCCGTGATGAGTGCCGTTTTCTCAACACCTTTAATCTGGTAAATCATACGGAGCATAACGGGAGGAACGTGAATACCGTCAGCAATCATTTCTACTGTCATGTCTTGTAGGGCGAAGATGCTTTCTACCGTTCCAGGTACTTTAAATTCGCGGTTTTTGTAAACAACGGGCATGGCGTTGTAGAAGTGAGTAGCGTGAGTCATACCAGCATCATGTCCTGCAACAACGTCTTCGTATGTAGCACGTGTGTGGGCAATAGCAGGAAGGACACCATGTTTGCGGCATGCTGTAATGAATTCTACAGAACCTGGAAGTTCTGGAGCTTCGTCCCAACGCTTTAAGCACTTGTACTTTTCAAGTAGCGGCTCGTATTCTTCAGCAACAGGGGCTTTAATCCATTCAGGAATTTGGGCACCAGCTTGTGCGGGGTTGAAGTAAGGGCCTTCAAGGTGTAGACCCAAAACGGGGCTGTTCTCTTCGGCCATCAGCTTGTCACAAGTTTCGCAAGCGGCTTCAATCATGGGCACTGTTGATGATGAAAGTGTAGGGAAAATAGAAGTAGTACCATGCTTCATGTGTGCCTTAATAGCTACGCGGAAAGCCTCTTCCGTTCCTTCCATGAAGTCACGACCGCCACCACCATGAACGTGCATTTCAATACCGCCAGGTACGATAACGCAACCTTTGGCATCGATAGTTTCTGCGCCTTCAACGTGTAGGTCACAATTTGATACTGCTTTAATTTTATTGCCATCAATGATGACAGAACCACCCTCTAACCAACCTTGAGGTGTGAGGATGCGTCCGTTAATAATTTGCTTAAGCATGATATTTGTTTATTGGGTAATGCGTGAGATGATAGGTTATTTTTTAATCCTTTATAGGAAATAGCCTATTCCCCTATGCGCAAAGGTACGTATTATTTTTTTAACTTTGCAGTCAAAAGTATAGGAAATGAATACAAAAGTTCGTGAAGATAGAAGACTTCGTCCGCCACGCAATGGTTGGTTAGCTCTGATGCCATTGTTATTTTTAGTATTGTTAATGGCGGTGTTAGGAATTGTTTTAAATGATTTTTCAAGTGTGCCAATGACAGTTGTGTTCATAATAACGAGCATTGTTGCCATGTTGACCTTGCGAGGTTATAGCGTCGAGGAACGCGTACGTGCTTTCTCGCGTGGAGCAGGCAGTAGTGAACTGCTGTTGATGGTTTGGATATTTATATTGGCGGGGGCTTTTGCGGCTTCGGCAAGGGAAATGGGGGCTGTAACGGCCACTGTTGATCTAACCTTACGGCTTCTGCCGAGCGATATGCTTTTGGCAAGTTTGTTCGTGGCTGCTTGCGTCGTTTCAATATGTATTGGCACTTCTGTAGGTACCATCGTGGCATTGGTGCCAGTCGCAGCAGAGTTGGCCGAGCGTACAGGTATCGTACTGCCTTTAATGGTAGCCGCTGTTGTGGGCGGTTCATTCTTTGGTGACAATTTGTCTTTTATATCAGACACTACCGTAGCGGCTACTCGCACGCAAGGGTGTTCCATGAACGATAAGTTTAAGACCAACTTCAAGTTAGTGTTACCCGTTGCAATCGTATGCTTTGTAATTTATGCAATAATGGGCGTAAGAGGTACAAGTGTAGAGCAGGTGCCACTACAAGAAGTTCATCTATGGCGCATATTGCCCTACGCTGCAGTGCTTGTCACAGCGTTGTTGGGTGTAAATGTATTGCTGGTACTCTGTTTGGGTATATTGTTAACGGGTATAGTTGGCCTATTCGATGGTAGTTATACTTTTACCAATTGGATTGCTTCGATGGCTAAGGGAGTAACGGGTATGGGCGATTTGATACTCATATCCATGATGGCTGGCGGATTATTAGCGATCGTACGCAAAGGGGGTGGTGTGACTTATTTGGTGCGTGGACTGACGCGTCGTGTACACACCTCACGTGGCGCGGAATGTTGCATTTCGGCATTAGTCGCTTTAACTAATTGCTGTACAGCCAACAATACGGTAGCTATACTCTCTGTTGGTAGCATTGCAAAGGATATAGCCGAGCGTTATGGCGTGGATAAAAGGCGATCAGCAAGTTTGCTTGACATCTTCTCGTGTGTAGTGCAAGGCATTATTCCCTATGGCGCACAACTATTGATGGCGAGCGGCTTGGCCGTGTTGAGTCCTATAGAGATTATTCCTTATTTATATTATCCAATGCTTCTGGCCGTTATAACGGTGATGAGTATATTATTGATGAAGAAAAATGGCAAAACAAGCAAAAAGTAAAAGTAAGAAGAGAAGAATTAGTAAGCGCAAGGTGCTTCGCCTTGTACTTGTGTTGGCATTGATAATATATGGCCCGATAGCGCTTATACAATATTGTGGTGACGATGAAGCTCGAAAACTGAGCAAAAATCCAGAACAGATTTTACCGCATATTAATGATTCCTTGCAGAACGATCGGTCTACATTCGAAGGCTCAGCGCGTATGGATAGTATGATTGATAAGTATCTTAAGCGTTGGGAAATAAATGGTGCGCAGTTAGCCGTGTCGCGTAATGATTCTTTAGTTTACGTTAAAGGTTATGGTTGGGCTGAAATGGAAACCAATCAGCGTATGCAACCTCAAAATATATTGCGTATAGCCTCTGTGTCAAAGCTGATTACCGCAGTGGGCATTATGCGACTGCGCGAAATGGGCAAGTTGCAACTTTCAGACCACGTGTTTGGTCCGCAAGGTGTATTAAACGACTCGACTTATACCAATGTGATAACTGATAAGCGCTACTTTGATATAACTATCGAAGATTTGTTGCGCCACAAAGCAGGCTTTACACGTGCAGCAGGCGATCCTGTCTTTTCGACGCGTTATATTATGATGCAGAACCACTTGTCGACACCTCCAGACCACAAGACCTTATTGCGTATTGTGCTAAAGCGTCGGTTAGGCTACGATCCTGGCTGTGACATGCAAAAGTACTGCAATATAGGTTATTTGCTTCTGTCTATGATAATCGAAAAGCGCTCTGGTATGAGCTATGAAGAATTTATCCAGCGCAATGTGCTTTATCCAGCAGGGTGTTTCGACTTTCATATTGCAGGTAATTATTATAAAGACCGTTTGCCCAATGAAGTGAAGTACTATATGCACAAAGAGGCCGAACCTATTCACGAATTTAATAATAGCGGACGAATGGTCGTAAAGTGTTATGGCGAAAATGATATAACGAGTGCAGCTGGTGCAGGAGCTTGGGTGGCCTCGGCTGCGGAATTATGCCATTTCGTTTCGGCCATTGATGGCGATAAACGTTATCCAGATGTGATATCTGAGGAGTCGGTCAATATGATGACGGAAGACAAAGGTGATCACCATTTCTCTTTAGGTTGGAACTTCACTCCTAAAGGAAAACCTTGGACGCGAACAGGTACACTTTCTGGTTCAAGTGCTTTAGTAGTGCGCTATCCTGATACCAATCAGTGTTGGGTGTTGATAACGAATACAAGTAGTTGGAAAGGGCAGGGGTTTGCAAAGGATACCATGGCACTTTTTGAAAAGTTACGCAAAGAGTTCGGATTGGCCATGCGTCCTTTGAAGGTTGAGTTCTTAAAGCGTTAGTTAGTTTATTAAACGTGAAGCGTGTATGAACATTAAAGCGCGAAGCGCGCCTTATATATTTATACTGCAAAGAAAAAAATAAGATTTACATCGCCGACACCGTGCAGCAGCTCCGCGCGATTGTGGAGCGTCTGGAACGTGCCGAGGGTGGCACCACGAAGTAACAGAGCAAAAAAAAACCGACAGGGTGCAAACCTTGTCGGGATAACTTCGGTTAATATCCTAAGCTGTCAAACAAATAAAACTAACCTAAAGTATAACGGCCGCCGCCAAATCACGGGCGAAACTGTGGAGGGCGTTTGTAATCTTTTCTTTCTGTGCCTTACGCGGTTTTTTTCTTCCGTGCATGTACGCCCAAAGTTGCTTTTGATTTATGCCCGTGATACGCTCCATACCAGCCAACGAAATGAAACTACCGAAGTAATATAAAAAGCTTTCGGTATCGTATCGCCATGTTATAGTATATTCCCCAGCCTTCAGAGGTTCGGGCCAGTCCTCGCGCGGCATATTCTTTTTTATTAACTCGATGGCTTGCACTGTGTCAGCCTTGCAGGTCTCCACGGTGTCACCTGCTGCCCAGATGCCGGGGCAGTTCTCAGAGCATGCGCCGAAGCTGTCGCCACTTGCCGAAATAAGTATAATAATTTCGTTTGCCATAATCTTATATTCTTTGTTTATTATTATAAGGGGGAAAGGGGGCGCGATGTTCATTCCTGTCTTTTCGACAAATTGCAGTTTATGTATATGCCAAGGCTATCATAGCTCGCACCATTCGTTATAAAAATATTTACATTTTAAGCTCATTATAGTACCAATAATCAATTAGTTGGCGAGCAAGGCTAACTTTGCCAGGAATGGCTGGGAGATTGCTACGCTTATACCACCCCCCCTTATTAAGTTCGGAGCGTTGTAGCTTTAATTCACCATCAGCATAATCAGCTGTAAAGCCTACCATAAGTCCACTGGGATAGGGCCAGGGTTGGGAAGCAAAGTATCTTATGTTCGTTACGTGAAGGTGAGTTTCCTCCCACACCTCGCGTTGCAAGCACTCTTCAAGCGTTTCGCCCGTTTCGACAAAGCCAGCCACTAATCCTAAGTAATCTTTCTTGAATTTGTTGCTTTGTACTAATAATATTTCTTCACCATTGTTGCGAGTTATGGCTACAATAATGGCAGTAGCTAATGCTGGCCAGACCTCTTTGCCACAGTTGGTGCAACGTTTAGATATATCGGTGTGAAGTTGCATCGGAGCGCCACAAACGCCACAGTATTTTGTGTTCTGATCCCAATAAAGAATTTCGCGCGCCTTGCCAGCCATGTTGTAGAGTTCGGTCGGTAGCAAGTCGAACGATGTTCGAAGTGGCACCATATTCCACTCCTCGCCTACAATAGGGCTATCAAGTCGAGCGGTGTAACAACCATGCTCATTCAGATTGGGTAAGTGGTGTAAATGCTGCCATGAGGCTAACTCAATGGGACACTCTTCGCCAGTAGGCACTTGATTGTCACGCGTAAGCAGCAGTGTATCTTGACAAAATAAGAAGTAGTAGTTCATGTTCTTATTTTTTATAAACAGGCTCCAACCCAGCAGAAACTAAAGCGAACTTTGTTCTGCATTCGCTTTGCACTGTTTTTATATACAAAAAGCAATAAGTGCAGTCAAATACTTTTTAGCTTTGACGACTTATTGCTTTTATGTCTTTTTATATTTCGGGTGAGGCTTTATTAAAGGCCTAAACTCTTTTGTACGGCTTCAATCTTTTCGTTTGCATCAGCTACAGCGCCAGGATAGCACTTGGGGCAATTCATGTGTCCCTTCACTTCGATGTAGAATTTAATCTTAGGCTCCGTGCCAGAGGGGCGAACGCTCACCTTTGTTCCGTCAGCCGTGTACCATTGTAGTACATTGCTCTTCTCGGGGAAGTCTACCTCGTCAAGAGCCTTTTCAGTGCCGTCAGCATCGAACTCTTTGAGCGCCTCGTAGTCCTTCGTGCAAATTACTTGTGAACCAGCGATTTCTGTCGGGCGGTTAGTGCGGAAGTTCTCCATCATGGCTTTAATCTCGTCGGCTCCCGTCTTACCAGGCTTTACAACGTTGATAGTCTTGTTCACAGCCAAACCGTACTCTAAGTAAATCTCCATCAATACGTCGTACAATGTCTTACCTTGGTCCTTTGCCCATGCACAAATCTCAGCCAAAAGTGAACAAGCTGAAACAGCGTCCTTGTCGCGGCAGAAATCCTCAGCCAAGAATCCATAGCTCTCTTCGCCGCCACCGATGTATTGCAACTTGCCTTCGTTCAAGCGGATAAGGCGAGCAATCCACTTAAAGCCGGTATAGCAGTCGAACATTTTGATATTGTTCTTGTCAGCAATGGCCTTAATGAGTTCGGTAGTAACGATTGTCTTAACAATGAAGTCGTTAGGCTGCATCTTGCCTTGTGCCTTGCGGTTCATGATAATGTAGTAAAGGAAAATCATGCAAGTTTGGTTGCCGTCAACTAATACCCACTCTCCCTTATCATTCTTGCAAGCCATACCTACGCGGTCAGCGTCAGGGTCAGAGGCCATTACGATGTCAGCATCAATGCTCTTTGCCAAGTCAAGTGCCATGGTGAGTGCTTCCCCATTTTCAGGGTTCGGACTTTTCACCGTTGGGAAGTTGCCGTCCTTAACCATTTGTTCGGGCACGCAGTGTACATTTTCAAATCCCCAGAGCTTTAGTGAGTCGGGAATAAGCATCATACCCGTACCATGCAACGGAGTGTAAACAATCTTTAAGTCCTTTTGGCGCTTAATCGCTTCGGGGTCGATGCTGAGAGTGTGTACCTTGTCAAGGTAAACTTTGTCAATCTCCTTGCCTATGATTTGGATAAGTTCGGGGTTGCCTTCAAACTTGATGTCCTCAACCTTCACCTTATTAACTTCGGCAATGATGCCCGTGTCGTGTGGAGCCAACACTTGAGCACCATCGTCCCAATAAGCCTTGTAGCCGTTGTACTCCTTGGGGTTGTGGCTTGCGGTAAGAATAATACCACTTTGGCAACCAAGGTGACGAATTGCAAATGACATTTCAGGAGTAGGACGCATATCTTCGAACAAGTACACCTTAATACCATTAGCTGAGAATATGTTGGCAGCAGTCTCAGCAAATAAGCGGCTATTGTTGCGGCAGTCGTGACCTACTACGACGCTAATCTCATCGCGATCCTTAAAGTTAAGGTTCAAGTAATTAGAAAGACCTTGAGTAGCAGCACCCACTGTATATATGTTCATACGGTTTGTGCCAGGACCCATGATACCACGTAGGCCACCTGTACCAAATTCAAGTGTCTTATAGAACGAGTCAATGAGTTCTGTCTTATCAGAATTTTCTAACATAGCCTTAATGCCTTGTTTCGTTTCGGCATCGTAGCAGTTAGAGGCGAGCCACTGCTGTGCCACTTGCTCGCACTGTGCAATAAGTTGATTATCCATTTGTAAATGCTCTTTTGAGTTTAATTTATGTGCAAAGATAGTGCAAGGCGAGCGCAATGAAAAGAAAAAAGCATTTTTTTTATTTTCATTGCGCTCGCCTTACCCCCGTACTACAATGAGACCTCGCTTTTTTTAATTAGCAAGTTAGGCTTTTAAGGAAGCTTTCGCCAAGTAGATGATAAGTGCTACGTAGGCGATGAGTGAAACGACTTGTGAGATAGGTGAACTTAAATAAGCAGCATTGGCAAAGTTGAGACCTCCAAACTGCATACCTGCGCTCACTACGCCCATTAGGGCACCACCGGCAATAAAGCCTGAGGCAAGTAATGTTCCCTTTTCGTTGCGGCGTTGGTTGAGGCTGACGTCGCTTGAGCGTGAGTTGACATACCAATTCACTAATCCGCCAACAATGAGAGGCAGGTTGAGTTGTAGCGGTATGAACATGCCCAATGCAAAGGCTAAGGCCGAAACTCCACACATGGTGAGTACGATAGATATAACGGCACCAATACCATAAAGCAACCAAGGGGCACCCTGTCCGCTCATAAGGGGTTCGATAACGGCAGCCATGGCGCGTGCTTGGGGGGCTGCCATTACGTCGCTATTGTCGGGGGTGAAGCCGTAGGCCTTGTTGAGAATCATAATTACGCCGCCAACGGTTGCAGCTGAAACGAGTATTCCCAAGAATTTGAATGTCTCTTGCTTCTTCGGTGTAGCTCCTAACCAGTAGCCAATCTTGAGGTCGGTGATGAACGCGCCTGCTGATGAGAGCGCTGTGCATACGACACCTCCCATAATGAGTGCTGCTACCATACCACCTGTGCCTTTGAGGCCAACAACTACCATTATGATAGATGAAAGGATAAGCGTCATCAGTGTCATGCCGCTTACGGGGTTAGACCCTACAATGGCAATGGCGTTGGCGGCAACGGTGGTGAAGAGGAAGGCGATGATAGCGACAATGAGTATACCTACGATCGTGAAGAGTAAGTTGCCCCCCATAACGTCGAAGTAGAAGAATAGGGCGGTAACGATGATAGTGAGCAACGAACCGATAGCAATGATCTTCATTGATAGGTCGCGTTGCGTGCGTGGTGCGTCTTCGGCTTCGCTATTGCCTTTGAATATCTTGCCTACTAAGGTGAAGGCGCTCTTAATTACGCCCCAACTTTTTATTACACCAATGATGCCCGCCATAGCGATGCCACCGATGCCAATGCTTTTGGCGTAACCAAAGAGTTGTTCGGGGCTGGCGTTGGCAGCCGTGATAGCGGCAGCATCGGGAGTAGCCTCGACAATTGTCATATCGGGGAATATGAGCGAAATGGCGGGAACTATGATCCACCATACAGCTACAGAACCAGCACAGATAATCGCGGCATACTTCAGTCCGACGATGTAACCCATGCCCAAGAGGGCAGCGCTGGTGTTGATACTAAACACCAACTTTGCTTTGTCGGCAATGGTCGTTCCTAACTCACAACAACGCGAGGTAAAGTTCTCATTCCAAGCGCCAAAGGCGGCTACGGCGAAATCGAACAAACCGCCTACGATACCAGCTACCAAGAGGGGCTTTGCTTGTGAACCGCTGCGTTCGCCTGAGATAAGCACTTGCGTCGAAGCGGTGGCTTCGGGGAAGGGATACTTACCGTGCATATCCTTTACAAAGTACTTGCGGAATGGAATCAAGAACAAAATGCCTAAGATACCACCCAATAGTGATGAAAGGAAAACTTGTAAGAAGTTGACGGTGAGTTCAGGATACTTGTGTTGTAAAATGTATAGGGCTGGCAGCGTAAAGATAGCTCCAGCTACAATCATACCTGAGCAAGCGCCAATGCTCTGAATGATAACGTTTTCACCTAAGGGGTCTTTGCGGTGTGTGGCACCGCTAACGCCAACGGCAATAATAGTAATAGGAATAGCTGCTTCAAATACTTGGCCTACTTTCAGTCCGAGATAGGCAGTAGCGGCCGAGAAAATAACGGCCATGAGTAGTCCCCATACGATAGACCATGGAGTGACCTCGCGGTATTGCACCGTGGGCTTCATAAGCGGTTCGTACTCTTCGCCCTCATTTAGTGGGCGAAACGCATTGTCGGGCAATGCTACTTCTTTTTTATCCATATATTAGGTTTAATGGGTTTAATAAGTTTAATGAGTTTTATAAGTTTAATTAGGTTTAAACTACAAACTTCCTAACTTTATTAAATTCGATATCACCAAACATTGACGCGGCTCTTTTTAGGTATGAAGAGTGGGTCTTTAGAAGTGATGTTAAAGGCTTTGTACCAAGCGTCGATATGAGGTAGTGCACCATTCACGCGCCAACGAGCAGGCGAGTGGGGGTCAGACTTAACCAACTGACGGAGTTTGGCTTCGCGTGTATTGTTGGCCCATATTAAACCGTAACTTAAGAAGAAACGCTGTTCGGGTGTAAAGCCGTCCTTGTTGGTTAAGGGGTGTTGCTTCAATTGGTTTTGTAGCGCTTGGAAGGCAATGTTAAGTCCACCGTGGTCGGCAATGTTTTCGCCTAAAGTAAGTTGACCATTAGCGTTCAAGTCGGGTAACACCTTTATGTTGTTGAAGAAGTCACACATCACCTTGGTGCGCTTCTCAAAGTTCGTTTTATCCTTTTCGGTCCACCAATTCTTAAGGTTGCCGTCTTTATCGAACTGAGCACCTTGGTCGTCAAATCCGTGTGTCATCTCATGACCTATCACAACACCAATCGCACCATAGTTGCAAGCATCGTCAGCCTCAGCATTAAAGAAAGGCGGTTGCAGAATGCCTGCGGGGAAACATATCTCGTTGGTCGTAGGATTGTAATAAGCATTAATTGTCTGAGGCGTCATGAGCCATTCGTTACGGTCGGTAGGCTTGTTGACATGCTTTTCGATGTAGTAAGCACTGCCGAATTGTGCGGCGCGTTGGCGATTTTCGTAATAACTCAGTGACCCATCTATGTCGAGTTTTGTATAGTCCATCCATTCGTCAGGATAGCCTATCTTCACGTAGAAACTGTTTAACTTCTCGTGCGCCTTTTGTTTGGTCTCGTCACTCATCCACTTTTGCGCATCAATGCGTTGGCCTAAAGCCACTTGTAGGTTCTTCACAAGTTCTATCATGCGCTCCTTAGACGACTGTGGAAAGTACTTCTCTACGTACAACTTACCCAACGCCATGCCTAAAGCACCTTCGACAGCGTTTACGGCACGCTTCCAGCGAGGACGATCTTGTTCGGCACCAGCCATGGTGTGGTCGTAGAAGTTAAACGCTTCTTGTCTGAAGCGGTCACTTAAAGCACTTGTAGCGTCGTCTACTACCTTAAAATAGAGGTAAGCTTTCAACTCGTCAAGGTTGCATTCAGCCAATATTTTCTCAACCTCGTGAATAGGTTCGGGCTGGTTGACCGAAATTTCTTTAAACGCAGGAATGCCCGACAAAAGGAAGTGCGTACTCCAATCAATACCCGGAAAGTCTGTCAGTAGCGCTTGGTACGACATCTTATGGTAGTTGCCTTCCACATCGCGCTGCTGCGTAGCGCTATAAGAAGCCTTAGCTATACGCGTTTCAATAGTCAAAACAGCCTCCATCGCACGTTGGGCATCGGCCTCATTGAAACCTGTCATTTTGAATAAGTTGCTCACGTATGTGCGGTAAGCCTCACGAATCTTTTGCGTCGGTTCGTCCTCCTCAAGGTAGTAATCGCGTTCACCCATCGAAATGCCACCTTGATTAATTTGCATCAAGTTCCATTTCGCATCTTTAAGGTCAGCATCACAACCAAAATGGAAGAAGTTGGAGATGCCGAGTGATTGCAGACGTGCCATTTCATATTGTAGCCCTTTGCGGCTATTGATAGCTTGCACCTCGTTGAGCAAAGATTGTATAGGGGCATAGTCTTCCTTATTGCGTCGCACACTGTCCATGGCCAATCGGTAGTACGTGCCAATCTTCTGTTCGAGCGAACCTTGCTTGTGCTTACACAGAGCCATTTGTTCAATCAGTTCGTTGAGCTGCTTCCGATTGTTCTCGGCTAAGGCATCAAATTGTGCATAGCGAGAATATTCAGCCGTGAGCGGATGCGCCTTTTGCCAACCCCCTGTGGCGTATTGGTAAAAGTCAGTGCCTGGCTTTGCGGTTAAGTCCATATTTGCCTTGTCGAGTCCTGACGAAAGGACGTCATCTTGTTGGGCAAAAGCATTTCCCATGACCAAGGCAAAGGTGGGCAGTAGGTATTTAATGTTCATCATATATATAATGTGTTGTATTCAATGTTAAGTAGGTGTTCAAAATTAGTTTATATTAATCATGTTCCGAATTAGTCGATATGCCTTGGCGCATTCTTTCGTCCAGAAACATAGGTTTCATCGGTCACGTAGCCCGCTACGCTCCCTCTTCAACCTACGTTTCTGCACGAAATACTGCACCAATTCATATCAACTAATTTTTAACACCTACTTAGAGTAGCGTTGATTTATTCACTCATTAGTTCAAGTTGCTCCATTGCATTCTCCCAAGCCTCTTCAGCTTGTTTGAGCTTTTGGCCAATCTGAGCATATTGGTCGAAGAGAGCCGCATCGGCAGCGCCTTCTGGGGTGGCGAGTTTCGACTCTAATTGTTGTTTTTCTTCCTCCAAATGAGCAACCTCAGCTTCACATTGAGCTACCAACTTCTCAACTTTGCGGCGCGCTTTGGCTTGTTCTTTGCGCTCTTCGTAGGAGAGCTTCCCTTCAGAACTATTAGCGTTAGCAGAAGACGGAGCTGCCGTCGATGCGTTATTAGCTGAGGGCGAACCTGCGGTGTGTAGCTCGTCGAGCGATTCCATGTCTTTCTTTTGTAAGAAGTCGTAGATGCCACCGATGTGTTCGCGTACTTGTCCCCCGCCAAATTCGTAAACTTTTGTTACCAAACCATTTAAGAAGTCGCGGTCGTGACTAACAACGATAACTGTGCCGTCAAAGTTTAATATAGCCTCCTTCAACACGTCTTTAGTGCGCATGTCGAGGTGGTTGGTCGGTTCGTCAAGGATTAAGAAGTTGACGGGTTCAAGCAATAGTTTAATCATAGCCAAACGAGAACGTTCACCGCCTGAAAGAACTTTCACCTTCTTGTCAGAGGCTTCGCCACCAAACATGAAGGCTCCCAATATGTCGCGTATCTTGAGTCGAATGTCGCCTTTGGCCACACGGTCGATTGTGTCGAACACGGTTAACTCATCGTCGAGCAATTGTGCTTGATTCTGTGCGTAATAACCTATCTCTACGTTATGACCCAACTTTAGTGTACCTGTATAAGGTATTTCGCCCATGATACACTTTACGAGGGTAGATTTACCTTCGCCATTCTTGCCGACAAAGGCAACCTTCTCACCGCGTTTGATAGTGAGATTGACATCGTGGAATACGCAGTGCGAGCCGTAGTCCTTGCGCAGACTGTCGCAAATGACGGGGTAGTCGCCAGAGCGTGAACAGGGCGGAAACTTAAGGTGAAGGTAAGAATTGTCTACCTCGTCCACTTCGATAGGTATAATCTTCTCAAGTTGCTTAATGCGGCTTTGCACTTGTACGGCCTTTGTTGGCTTATAGCGGAAGCGTTCGATAAAGTCCTTGATGTCGGCAATCTCCTTTTGTTGATTTTCGTAAGCACGCAGTTGCTGCTCACGACGTTCAGCACGCAGCTTGACGAACTCGTCGTATTTAACCTTGTAATCGGTTATCTTGCCACACGAGATCTCGAGCGTGCGGTTGGTGACGTTGTTAATAAAGGCGCGGTCGTGACTAACCAAAACAACGGCACTTGCTGAGCGAGCAATAAACTTTTCAAGCCAGCGAATGCTCTCGATGTCAAGGTGGTTGGTAGGCTCATCGAGCAAGAGTACGTCGGGACGGCGCAGCAACAGCTTAGCTAATTCAATACGCATACGCCAACCACCCGAAAATTCCTTTGTAGGGCGGTTGAAGTCAGCAGGCGTAAATCCTAAGCCTTGTAGCGTGCGCTCCAACTCTGCATGATAATTCATGCCCCCCATCATTTGAAAGCGTTCACTCTCGTGCGTAAAGCGGTCGACGAGTGCTAAGTAGTCTGCGCTCTCATAGTCCGTTCGTTCAGCTAATTGGTTGTTAAGCTTCTCAAGCTTTTGCTGCATTTCGCTGATGTGGTCGAAAGCCTTTTCAGCCTCTTCCATAACAGTGTGGTCGTCACTCAACACCATGACCTGTGGTAGGTAGCCAATGGTGATGTCGTTCTGTATGGCTACGACGCCAGAAGTAGGCTCTTGAAGTCCCGAAAGGATTTTGAGTAAGGTAGACTTTCCTGCACCATTCTTACCGACCAAGGCAATGCGGTCTTTCTTATTGATAACAAATGACGCATCATTAAACAAGGGCCGTGCGCTAAATTCAACCGTTAGATGTTCAACAGAAATCATCTTGTTAGATAAATGCTTATTAGTGTACAAAAAAGTGCAACTTCATTCTACCTAAGCATAACAGCTGTGGTTTTGGGAAAAACTATCTCGCACAGTACGTGATAGACTCTCGCCACTTGTTTGTTAAGGATAGGGTAGGGTGAAGTTGCACGGCACTTCTTGATCTTTAGTAGCTACGTGCTACGATGACCTTGCAGGTAGCGGGCTTTCCGCTGACCATGTCAATGCCAGGATTGCTTTGGTCTACGCCGTAAGGTACGCAACGGATAGTGGCTTGCGTGTCGGCTTTAATCTTAGCTTCTGTTTCGGCAGTGCCGTCCCAAGGGCAGAGGAAGAAACCACCGTCCTTGATACGTTCTTTAAACTCATCGTAGTTGTTGCACTCAAAGGTGTTGTCCTCCAAGCGCTTCTTAGCTTTGGTAAAGATGTTTTGTTGTATCTCTTCCAAGAGGTTCTTAACGTAGTCTTCAATGCCTTCGAAGGGAAGCGTCTCCTTTTCAAGGGTGTCGCGGCGCATCAATTCAATGGTGCCATTCTCTAAGTCGCGACCGCCCATAACGAGACGAACAGGTACACCCTTCAACTCGTAGTCGGCAAACTTGAAGCCTGGGCGCTTATTGTCTGCATTGTCGTATTTAACGCGAATGCCCATCTTACGCAGACGCTTTGCCAACTCGCCTAACTTCTCGTTGAACTGAGCTAATTGTTCGTCACCCTTATATATAGGTACGATAACTACTTGAATCGGAGCCAAGTGGGGAGGCAATACGAGACCATTGTCGTCAGAGTGAGTCATGATGAGGGCACCCATCAAACGAGTACTAACCCCCCATGAGGTAGCCCATGCATATTCCATCTTGTTCTCCTTATTGACGAACTGTACGTTGAATGCCTTACCAAAATTCTGGCCTAAGAAGTGGCTCGTACCGCTCTGCAAGGCTTTACCGTCTTGCATCATGGCTTCGATGGTGTAAGTGTCGAGTGCACCCGCAAAGCGCTCCGTAGCACTCTTTACACCGCGTACAACGGGAACGGCCATAACCTCTTCAGCGAAGTCGGCATACACGTGTAACATCTGTTGTGCACGTGCTTCGGCTTCTTCGCGTGTAGCATGAGCGGTGTGACCTTCTTGCCACAAGAACTCAGAGGTGCGGAGGAAAAGACGGGTACGCATTTCCCAACGCATAACGTTACACCACTGATTGCAGCACAGGGGCAGATCGCGCCAAGAGTGAATCCATTTACGGTATGTATTCCATATAGTCGTTTCAGAAGTAGGACGGATAATCAACTCTTCCTCCAACTTTGCAGCAGGGTCAACTACTACACCGTCGCCTTCGGGGTTAGCCTTTAAGCGATAGTGAGTAACAACGGCACATTCCTTTGCAAATCCCTCAACGTGTTCAGCCTCTTTAGAAAGGAAACTCTTCGGGATTAACATAGGGAAGTAGACGTTCTGCACGTCAGTCTCTTTAAAGCGTGCGTCTAACTCTTGTTGTATCTTCTCCCAAATGGCATAGCCATAGGGCTTAATAATCATACATCCGCGTACGTCAGACTGCTCAGCCAAATCGGCTTTTACTACCAGCTCGTTATACCAGCGTGAATAGTCAACGCTGCGTTTTGTAAGGTCTTTCAGTTCTTTTGCCATTGCTATTATAATAGAAAAGCTATGCAAGTGAGCGCATCAACATTTTGCGCCACTGTGGTTTTAATTATTTAGTTTCTGCCTACAAAAGTACAAATAAAACACAAAGTTTATGTAATAAAGTTTGCTTTAATGCGTAAAACTGCGAAATATTGTTTTAATAATTTGGCTTTTAATTTTACATAGTGTAATTTTGTCGCGGAAAATTCAACATAAAGAAATATAAGAAATAGTTATGAAAAGAATGAAATTGTCAGTTTGCGCTTTAAGTGTGGCAATGTTGTTGAGCAGTTGCGGTGGCATGACTAACACTGCAAAGGGTGGTCTTATTGGTGGTACAAGCGGTGGCGCTTTAGGTGCACTCGTAGGTCAACTCATTGGTAAGGGCAAGGGTGCTGCTATTGGTGCAGCCGTAGGTACTGCAGTAGGTGCTGGTGCAGGTGTACTCATTGGCAACAAGATGGATAAGGCCAAGAAGGCTGCTGAGGCTGCCAACGCTAAGGCTGAAATCCTTCAGGGTACTGATGGTACACAATACGTTAAGGCCACATTCGATAGTGGTTTGCTCTTCAACACAAGCTCTGCTGCTCTTAGCGCTGATGCCAAGTCTGCAATCAATACTTTCGTTAAGCAGCTCAAGGTTGCTGATAGCGATTGCACATTCGAATTAGCTGTTTGTGGCTTTACTGACAATGCAGGTTGGAAGAACTGCACTGCTGCACAAAGCAAGCAGAAGAACATGGCCCTTTCACAGGATCGTGCTAACTCTGTTAAGGATCAGATCGTTGGCGCTGGTTATCCTTCAGCTCGTTTGGTAAGCGTTAAGGGTTATGGTGAAGGAAATCCTGTAGCTGATAATAGCACTGCTGCTGGTAAGAAGGAAAACCGTCGTGTTGAGGTTTACATCCTCCCCAGCAAGGATATGATCGAAGCTGCTAATGCCGCTGCTAAATAATAAGCATTGATAAAGCGTTCTTCTTAGGTAAGAACACTTTACGCATTTAAGGTTGACAAAGTTTGCATCAACGGTGCAAACTTTGTCAACCTTTTGTTTAATTGTCTTTTAATACACAAAAACGATTATATGAACACTTCGTTAAAGGGACATTTGTCTATGCTTGGTGCAAATTCCATGTGGGGGTTAATGTCGCCTATTACAAAGTTTGTAATGATGACGGGGGCCGTAAGCCCTTTATTGGTAACAAATTTACGTATAGCGGGAGCGATGATGTTGTTTTGGATAGCTTCGTTCTTTCAAAAGCCAGAACACGTTAATCATAAGGACTTAGCTCGACTTTTTGGCGCGTCATTGTTGGGTATTGTGTTCAACCAAGGGAGTTTTATCTTTGGCGTTAGTTTGAGCTCGCCTGGTGATGCCTCAATTATTACAACCAGTATGCCGCTTTGGGCTATGTTGTTAGCAGCAATTATATTAAAAGAACCTATCACTGGTAAGAAGGTTTTAGGCATAGCTGCAGGTGCTGCGGGTGCGTTGATGTTGATAATGGGGAGTAGTGGGGGCGCAAGTTCAGCCTCAGCTTCATCGGGTGGAAGTAATGCTATTTGGGGCGACTTGTTGGTATTGACAGCACAATTCTGTTACGCGATGTATATAGTGGTTTACAAGGACTTTGTCAACAAGTATTCACTTATTACTATAATGAAGTGGATGTTTACTTATGCCTTTATTTGTCTCGTGCCTTTTTCTGCAAAATCTTTTGTTACGGCAGAATGGAGCAGTTTGGGAATAGCTGAAGTATTAAGTCTTGTTTTTATCGTAGTCGGTGCTACCTTCTTTAGCTATATGCTTGTAGTCATAGGGCAGAAAAGTCTACGTCCAACAGTAGCTGGAATGTATAATTACGTCCAACCCATTGTGGCTTGTGTAGTAGCCGTTATGTGGGGAATGGATTCCTTTAACTGGGTGAAGGGCATTGCTATTTTATTGATTTTCGGTGGTGTATACCTTGTTACTGCAAGCAGAAGTCGTAAGGAGGTTGAGGCTTATGAACAGGCAAAAGGTCAAGGATAGTCCATCGCATCGTTACGTTTCTTCGTTCTTTTGACGCCATTCCCCTATTTGCTTAACGTGCCAGGGCAGACGCATCAAATTGAACTTTCCGTCAACAGTCTGTCTAAGTAGTCCTCACTCCATCCTGCTTTCAGTCGTTTTAGATTAAGACTTCCCTTTGTTGTCTTGTCGTTTTTTAAAATAGAGAGAGCCATTTTGGTTAT
>UQHJ01000020.1 GCA_900540885.1 uncultured Prevotella sp. | reverse complement strand
TGTTAGTCAAGGCTCGATGCCTTGACTAACAAATACATGAATATCACTAATTCAAGTATTGCCAGCTTGGGGCATCGGACCCCAAGTTGGCAATGCCGACGCGGGGACGCGTCGCCCCCAGGTGAGGACACTCCCCCCAATTAGGCAGACAAATTACAGTTTATTATATGTTTTACACGGGGTATTCCTCAAAGGCGTATAGTACGGTTGAGAGGTAACGTTCACCCGTGTCGGGCAACAATGCAACGATGGTCTTACCTTCATTTTCGGGTTGCTTAGCCAGTTCAATGGCAGCGTGTAAGGCAGCACCAGACGAGATGCCTACCAACAAGCCTTCCTTGCTGGCCAATAGGCGTGAAGCGCGAATAGCATCGTTGTCAGCAACGGGAAGAATCTGATCGGCTGCTGTGTGGTCAAAGTTCTTGGGCACGAAACCGGCTCCAATGCCTTGTATCTTATGAGGTCCTGAGGGTTGACCTTCGAGCACCGCACTCGTAGCTGGCTCTACGGCATAAGCTTTTATAGCGTGATTGTGACTCTTTAGGCCACGTGCCGTACCACTTAGCGTACCACCTGTTCCGACACCAGCAACAAAAATGTCTACCTTACCGTCAGTGTCGCGCCATATCTCTTCAGCTGTAGTGCGGGTATGGGCAGCGGGATTGGCAGGATTTTCAAATTGCTGAGGAATAAAACTTCCTGTATGCTCTTGTTGCAGTTCTTGTGCGCGCCGAATAGCGCCCTTCATACCTTCTGCACCTGGCGTGAGTACTAATTCTGCACCCAATGCCTTGAGCAAATTGCGACGTTCGAGACTCATCGTTTCGGGCATGGTGAGTATGAGTCGATAGCCTTTAACTGAAGCTACCCAAGCCAGACCGATGCCTGTATTGCCACTGGTGGGTTCGATAATAACGCCTCCAGGCTGAAGCACACCTCGCTCTTCAGCATCATTAATCATAGCTAACGCTACGCGGTCCTTCACGCTGCCGCCTGGGTTGAAATACTCTAACTTTACGACCACGCGGGCCTTGAGGCCGAGTTCTTTCTCTATGTTACTTACCTCAAGCAGAGGGGTATTGCCCACCAATTGGGTGAGCGATTGATAAATTTGGCTCATATCGTTCAAAGTTTTTATTGATTATTCTCATCAAATTGTTAGCAAAACATGATGTTTTATTGTTTTGACGATGCAAAGATACAATTTATTGTGACAATTTGACATACCAACAGTTCGGTATATTGACGAATGTAAACAATAGAATGAACGAATGTATGGAATAAAATTGACGATCGTAGACAATAAAACAAAAAAAATCCTCTGTTGAATTGCTTCAACAGAGGACTAAACCTTTTACCTTATGAACCAAAAACTTGAATTAAGCAAGCTTGTTGATGTGATTCATCACACCGCTCTTAATGTTTGCTGCCTTATTCTTGTGAATGATATTATTCTTAGCAAGCTTATCCAACATCTTCTGAACCTTCGGCAGAAGTTCGGTGGCAGCTGCTTTGTCAGTCGTAGCGCGGAGCTTACGTACTGCATTACGCATTGTCTTAGCGTAATATCTGTTGTGCAGTCTGCGAGACGCCGTCTGACGAATTCTTTTTACAGATGATTTGTGGTTTGCCATTTTTTATTTCTTCTTTTTTATTAGTAGTCCCTAGGAGAGTCGAACTCCTCTTTAGAGAATGAAAATCTCTCGTCCTAACCGATAGACGAAGGGACCATCGCTTTTTGAGCCTCAACACCGCTTGTTTGTTGTTTGCGTTGTTGTTATGTCTCATTTGCGAGTGCAAAGGTAGTACTTCCTACTATATCTACCAAGCCTTCTCGCTATTTTTTTTCAAAAAAAGTGCTTTTTGTGTATTTTTCTACCATTTAGAACACTTTTACAGCATAAAATGCACCATAAAGAACACTTTATACAAAAGAAAAGTAGCACCTTTGCAATATGAAATCTCGAGCTATCGTATTACATATTACGCGTTATAACGACGAACAGTTGATAGTAGACTTACTTACGGAGTTGGCAGGGTGCGTCACAATGATGGTGCGCATTAGCCGCAGCAAGCGTGCTGCGGTGCGTCATTCGCTATTTCAACCGTTGGCCTTATTAGAAATGGAATGGAACGAACGGCCGCGTGCGAACTTTCAACGTCCGAAGGCAGTACAGGTGGCGGTGCCTTTCTGTTCATTGCCTTTCGATGCTGCAAAGTCATGCATTGCATTATTCCTTGCCGAGGTGCTTCACCATTCGGTACGCAACGAGCCTGATGCGCGCCTATTATATAATTATATAGCGCGTTCGGTGGAATGGTTGGACACATGTACACAGGGGTACGCCAACTTTCACCTCGTATTCTTACTTCATTTGGCGCACTTCTTAGGCTTTATGCCCAACGTTGAAGAGGCTGCCCCTGGCGACTACTTCGACTTACGCGCAGCCTGCTTCGTTCCACAACAACCACCCCACCCTGATTTTCTCACGCCTACTGATGCTGCCTTAGTGCCTAAACTGATGCGTATGCGTTATGACTCGATGCGTTTTTTCCGATTTACGGGAGCGGAACGATCACGCTTACTGGAATACATTAATATATATTATAGGCTTCACGTGCCTAACTTCCCTGAGCTTAACTCTCTGGCGGTAATGAAGGAGGTGTTTAACCCTAATTGCGGGGCGGGTTTGTAACCCGCGGCAGCAGCAGGCTTTGAGCATCTACTTATAGTCGCTTAGCGCGAGAACATACATAACAAAACTTGCTGCTGCCGCGGGTTACAAACCCGCCCCCCAATTAGGGAGACAAGTGACTTACGTATATTTTACCGATGGTGTTTTTTGCTTTCATGTTTCATTTTTATATTTCAACTTATTGATTATCAATGTTTTTGAAGGCTGAAACATACGACTTCTATGTTTCATTTTTACTTTCAATGTTTCATTCTAAAAACACTGTGGGAGAAAAACAAAAACACTGTGGGAGCGATTCAAAAACACTGTGGGAGCGATTTCAAAACACTGAGGGAGCGTGAAAGCGCTCCCTCAGTGTTTTGAAAAGTGAAACATGAAACTAAAAATGAAACATCTAAATCGTATGTTTCACTTTTTGGAATGATTGATATTCAATTACTTTATAACAAAAAATGAAACATGAAAGATAAATCAAAGGTTTTGAAAACGTATGGATATATGTGAGATAAACTGCAATTTATCTGCCTAACGAGAATGAACATTAATTATTTCATTAATTTTTTTTGTTAATTATTCGTTAATGTTCATTCTCGTTAGGCCGACAAATTGCAGTTTAACCACTAATCCCCCTCAAAAACAATAGGCGCATCATCACTCAATGTGGGAAATACTACAGATGATGACGGCTTCGAAGGCGAGGACGTATTGTCATCATCACCACCATCGGCTTCGACCAATTCGTAACTCTCCACATTCTTGAGTCCCATACTGCCCATATAAGTGGCAACATCGCCATAAACGAGTACGCACTTACCTAACATATCGGGATTGTCTTGCAAATTTAAATCATCACGCGCAGCTCTGTCTTTCTTTAATTGTATAGCTGCACAATTACGTGGTTCCCTTTCTTGAGGAGAATCTGCCAATACAATATTGGTTTGTACTGCGTCCTCAATGCTGAAACACGTCTTATTAATTGATGAAGTAGGTACATAACCTACAATATAGCCCTTTAAGAGAACAGATTCACCTTCCGTTGCTGCTTGCAAAGAAGCAATACTATATACATCCGAGTCGTCAGGTTGAGAAGGAGATGTGGGTGTATCACCTTTATCCGTCTTGTCTTTATCTACCTCGTCAGGCAACTCTAACTTTGTACAACTCACGCTAAAAAACGAAAAGAGTAAGAGTAAACACGCTATGTGATAAAATCGGTTCTTCATAAGATTGTATTTTATAGATCTCCATTAGATTTTCTTCTCTTTCCATTTGCCACTCCGCATGTAGCTATAACAAAGTACAAAAGCAATACCGCTATATATAAATTCGCTGAACCAACACCATGATAAAGACAAGCGAAAGTGGTAAATAGCAATGATTACATACAAAGTATAAATAACTAAGGTGGAAAACTCTATAAAGAAGGCACGCTTTGTATTACCCGTACCACTTACAGCATTGAAGAATATCTGGGCAGGAATGGTGAACAAATAAGAAGCTATCCAAATATAAAGGGCATTATGCCCTGCTTGCATCAAACTTACATCGTTGGTAAAGATGCTCATTACTACATTGGGGAAAAGACCTATAAGCAATAAAATAGGAATAAGAAGGACGTACCCCATTTTTACAACACGACGCAACAAGGGCCAAACGGCATCGGCATCGCCTTGGCCTAACAAATTGCTCACCAACGTACTGGCGGTTGAAGCTAAGGCGATGACAGCCATAAAGGTGAAAGCTGATATATTACGTATGATGTTGGTTGCAGCCAAATATTGTTCTCCTAAGTGTTCGATGCAGAGGAAGAAGATAAACCAGGTGGTGAGCGAAATGAAGTTTTGTATCATCGTCCACACACTAAGACTAAAGATGCTGCGCAACAATGAAAGTTGTACTTTGGGAAATCGATTAAGGCCAAACTTGTCACAAGGCAGATTCCAACGGGTATAAAGCACAAAGAATAGGGTCGAGACGCCCTCGGCCAACGTACTGCCTATGGCTGCACCTGCTATGCCTAAAGCTGGTAGGCCGAAGTGACCGAAGATGAGCGCATAATTAAACACGACGTTGCTCAACACCATGACTACAGAATTAAACGTGAGCGTGCGTGTTTGAGTGGTTGCCACATAGAAGGCACGAAACATTACATTGACAAAGGCAAAGAAGAAACCATAAATGCGCCAGTGTAAATAGCTATTTGTGGCTTCGCATACACGATGCGAACTTATAATACCTTCTAATAAGATAGGAGATGCATACCGCGTTAACACGAATAGCACAAGAGCCATGCAAAGCAAAAAGGCAAGGCTGTGATAAAATATATTACCAATTTGCAAATAATTGCCCTCACCATTACGACGCCCCATAAGTATCTGTGCTCCAATACTGAAACCAAGACCTAACATAAAGATAGTGACAAAAAAGATACCGCCTAAAGCTGAAGCGCCTAACTCTACCTCACCTATACGTCCAAGAAAGGCGGTGTCAGTCATGCCGATGAGTTGCTCCATCAGTGTGCTTATCAATACGGGAAAGGCTATTTTCCATATCTGCGAATAAGAATAAGTATGCATGGGGAGAATGTCCGAATTTAGCAAATTAGCAATTTATAGAAAAAGGCTGCACAGAGGGTTTTATCTGTGCAGCCTTTGCTTTATTAATCAATAAGAAAGATTTACTTCTTCTTGTTAAGTGCCTTTTCAGCCTTAGCTACTTGTGCCTTAGCCTTAGCAGCTGCAGCATTGTAAGCCTTTTGAGCCTTTGCCTTGGCTGTAGCGTCCTTGGCAGCCTTTACGTCATCATAAAGTTTCCAAAGGTTGTACTTAGCAGCAGCTTGCTTCTGTGCTTCTGTCACCTTTGCTGAGTAAGCCTCAACGGCAGCCTCTTCTTCAGCAGTAGCATAAGCGTGCTTGTAGCCCTTCACCTTGTTCCACTCGCCACGAGTAAAGTCGGGGAAAGTTACGCTGGCGCAGTTGTTGTCCATTGAGAGAGCGCCCAACTCTGCGATGCAGCACCACTCTGCCAAGTCGTATACGTCCATATCAAGGGGCAAACCGTGCTGGAGGCAGTAAATCAAACGAGCACACATGATGAAGTCCATACCACCATGGCCACCTACTTTCTTAGCCAACTCACCAAACTTAGCAAGAATGGGGCTTTCGTATTGCTTCTCAAGTGCTTGCTTTTCTGATTCAGGCATGAAGCTGTGTGAACTGAGGTTGTCAACCTTAGGTTGGTGACCTGCAGAAGCCAACTGCTTGCTATCAACGGCATAACCTTCAACGGGATACTTATTAGCAAATCCCTTCGTACCAGTCAACTGATAAAGGCGGTTGTAGGGTTGTGGGTTCATTACGTCGTGCTGCAACTCAATCACCTTAGCGTTCTCCGTACGGATAAGCGTAGTAGTGTGGTCGCCATTGCGGAAGTCGTTACAAGGCTTACCCGTCTTCTTCTCTACCAATTCCTTACCATGAACGCTCTTGGTGTCCATAGCAACGAGAGTCTTCATGCGGTCACCACGGTGAATGTCGAGTGCTTGTGCTACAGGGCCAAGGCCGTGAGTAGCGTAAACGTCACCACGATTTTCGCGATTGTACTTCAAACGCCAACCGAGTTGTTCGGGGTCTGAACCATTGGGGTTCTTCCAATAATAATCCCAGAAGTCGTCAAGATTGTGAATGTAAGCACCCTGTGCGCGAATAATTTCGCCAAATACGCCGTGTTGAGCCATGTTGAGGGTACGCATTTCGAACCAATCGTAGCAGCAGTTTTCAAGAATCATGCAGTTCTTCTGCATCTTCTCACTGAGGTTGACCAACTTCCAGCACTCTTCGAGATTCATTGCTGAAGGCACCTCGTCAGCTACGTTCTTGCCATGCTTCAAAGCCTCCTCAGCTACGGGGAAGTGGTGTTCCCAGTCCGTTGCTACGTAAACGAGGTCGATATCAGGACGTGCACAGAGTTCTTTGTAACCATTCTCACCAGAGTAGATAGCAGCAGGAGCTAAACCTGCCTTACGCAAATACTGTTGGCAAGCCTCAGCGCGTTCGGGTACGTAGTCGCAAAGTGCTACTACTTCTACGCCAGGAATTACGCAGAAGTTTTCTACTGCACCAGGTCCACGCATACCAAGACCAACGAGACCGATACGTACTTTCTTGATTTTAGGTAATTTAAGACCGATTACATCTTTCTGTCCAGCGGGGCGAGCGGGCGTTTCAATCTCAATTGTACCCTTGTTCCAATGCCACTTTGTTGAAGGAGAAAGTGACTGTGCTTGTGCCAATGAGCTACCCAAAGTGAGCAATGCAGCAAAGGCAAAAGCAAAACATTTTACCATTTTCATAGATAGATGAATTTGTTGTATAAAAGTTTTTTAGATGTTTTCTACTGATTTGTGCTGCAAAGTTAGCATAATAAGATGAAAAAGCAAACTTTTAATTCATTGAAACACGTTTATAATAAACGACATTGGGGCCTCACCCTAAGCCCCTCCCCGACCGGGGGAAGATGGGCTTAAGGGGTGAGGCCCCAATTGCATTTTCCCTTATTTTCCAATCACAATCACTTTAATATAATCCTTTAGTCGGAACGGGCCTTTGCGATAGCCCCCTTGCGAGTCGTTCACTAATAATAAAGTGAGGCGGCCGTCAGTTAAAGTGCGGCCGAGACACATGCCCTCGTAGTTGGCGAAGGAAATGTTAAACGGCTGAACGTGTGTAGTCCAATCCGCTAAGAGCTTCTTGTTTAAGAAGTGATTAGCGTCAACGTCTTTCATGGCTATCTGACTGTCTATCTGTTCGCAGTGAGCTGGGTCAACGACAAAGAGTTTGCAGCGCACAGTGCTGCTCAGTCCCCCCGCTGTCACATTCGCTTCGCGTTCCAATACCAACAGTCGGCCGTCGGGTAATGGAGCCAATTCAGGTACACCAAATACATAAGTCTTGCCAAAGTCGTCCTTGCGTCCTGGATCCATACGATAGGCATATTGCGCGCAAGGCTGCAAGTCATCATTAAAGGCTTGAATGCGCAGCAAGTTCGTCACGCCGGGGTGTGTAGCACTGGCTGCAGGGCCGTCAACTGGAAGTGTACTCTCTGTCGTAGTCCAAAAGCGATGTGCAAGTGTGTCGTAACAGAGTGCCTCGAAACCATAGTTAAATACAATATGCTTGTTAGAAAAGATAGAGGGCACGTTCAGTTCTCGCCCTGTAGGTTGCCCCTGCATATTGTACTCCATAATGCGCTGGTCGCCCTCGCCACTGATAAACACCGTATTGCGAGACGGTACATAAGCTATGCCTTCGCAGTCACGTATAGAGATGCCCTGCGCGTCCACCTCAGGTTTGACATTGCCCTTAAATCCCTCTAAATAAACTTGCGTCACTTCGCCCGTGACAGCACTCTGATCAATGCGGAACAAGAAGAAACCATCGGTAGGTTCCTTGTCGCTCACCAAAGCATAACGATTGCCGCCTAAGGCCGTAATGCCACTATACTGTGCTGCACCGATGTTCCAACGCGATAGTGATTGCTGCTTGAGTTCAAGGGCCGTTTGCGCACTTATGCTACTTAGAGCACTCAGCAATAACACGGAGGTTAAAAGAAGTCTTTTCATGTGCGTTGTACGTTTAAATATAAGAAAAACAACAACTGGGGGCAAGCTTAATTGGGGGGCGGGTTTTTAACCCGCGGTAAGCAGATAGAAGTATTTGCTGCCGCGGGTTAAAAACCCGCCCCCCAATTGATCCTGCCCCCTGTTGCTATGTGCTATTCAGAAAAAAAATATATAGTCGTTACTCATCCAACAACATATCCAATACCATAGGTTGTGCTGCCATAAACATAGCAGCCAAACCACCTGGCGTAATAATGCTATCAGGCTTCTCGTCAGTAAGACGCACACGGCCGTCCTCTACGATGTACCAACCATTGTTTTCGGGAATGTCGAGGTCACCGTCTACACCGATGTGCAATTGGAAGCCTGGGTTCGGTGTAGCAATAGCCGAGAGAAAACGCGGCACATTGATAACGCGTGCCATGGCGTATGGCATACTTCCCTTTAATGAACCTGGTAGGCAGAAGCGACGATACACCTTATCAACGCCACATGCCTTGCAGAGGTAGTCAACAAAGGCGGCACGTACGGCTGTTTCGGTAATGGCCAAAGTGCGAATGTAAACGTTGCCGTCGGCCTCCTTCACGGCTAAGCAGAAGCCTACCATGCGACGCTTGCGACGTGCTACAAGTATGTAGCCATCTTGTAAGTCGGCCGCCTCAAGGGCTGCAAAGAAGTCATTCTCAGAGGGGTGGATCATGAAAGGCAACTCTGCCGTAAGGCGATGATAGAACACATACATATCACTGCCCCATTCGTCGGGACGAATGACCTCAATCTTGTCGAAAGCACCGTCATTGGTCACGTCGAGTGGCAAGTTCTGACGATAGACTGCCGTCCAGAAAGACCCGTGTTGCGGCTTTTCAAAGAAGTGGCGCTGCTCTTCGTTAGGAATTAAGAAACTCATCGTTGCCCCTTGGCGGAACAAGCGTCGATGCGCCTCGTGAATGAGGTTAGAGGCGTAGCCACGATTGCGAAAGTTCTTGTCCGTACAAAGTCCGTTTAAGTAACCTGCGCGTAACACCGTGCCATAGAACGTGTAGCGGTAAGGCAATAATTGCATAGAAGCTACCACGTTGCCGTCGTGACGGATTGTAAGATTATTTTCGTCAGCGTATTTCTCGTCAAAGTATATATCTAAGAACTCGTCACTGTGGCTGAAATTATTGCGCCACAGTTCGCGTGTTTGTTGTTTAATATCTTCTTGTGAAAGTAACATGTCTATTGTTAGATAGGTTAGTATTCAAATTTGTAAGTCTCCTTGCCCTGAAACGTATTAACCGTGAGCTGAATAGAATCCGTACCCGTTCGCAACAAATGGCTTAATGGACGAAGCGGCAATGAGAGGTAGGTAGAGCGAGAGTAATAAAGCGGGTCAGCATTCTGATTATGAATAAGGTTGACACACATCGTATGCGAGCCGTCCGCATTCGTGCGGTAGTCCGTCTCGTTAAATCCAAAGTAATGCACACTCTTTGCTGTCCCCTTTACGTTGAGTTGTAAGTTGATGTAATGAGGCGAACGCCAACAAGTCGTCACCTCAAGCGGGTGAGCATAAGCCACATCGGACGCATATTTGCCCACTTGGGGAGCTAAAATGCGCGTGTAACTATTCACCTGTGCTCTGCCGTCATTGAGCAAGTAAGCTACGTGAATGCGGTAGGTTGTGTCAGTCTTCAATCCTGTTATCGCTTTCGTTAGCGAAGGCGAGGTGCCGTCGTCAAGCGTCAACTCATAGGCCGTGCCCGTGAGATCCGTTGTCAAGTCGGCCAAAGCCAGTTGATAGGCGGGCATGGGGGCATCGTCGTTGCTACAGGCACTCACGAATGCCAACAAGGGGAGCCATAAAGCAACTAACAGAAAGTGCTTCATTTGGTAGCCAAGGCATTGAGGTGGTTAATAAGCGGATTGGCATACATCGTCAGCAAACGTTCGCGCAAGAAGGCCTCGTCCTTATCTGCTAAGTCTACCATTGCAATGCGTTGACTGAGGTAAGCCACAAAGTGCGACTTCTCCTCTTCTGTATAGTGACTGCTATGTTCTGACGTTCCGTTGAGCATGTCAAGTGCCACGTAATTGTTGGCAAAAATCTCATAGCCACGGTGAATATTGAGGTCGATGCGTTGTGCTACGGCTTTGTAAAATTCATTCTTCGGTAGTGCTGCATATTCGTCAATCCACGTATTGACGGGCGCAGAGAGGCGATACACCACACGTCCCTTTCGGCCAAAGATGCCCGTTTGCATATTGATCAAGTCATCTTGGCGGCTCTTCTTAAAGTTTGCATCGTCGCGCTTCTGTTGAAACTCTTTCGCTTTGAGAAAGTCGCAGGGATCGTATTCGTAGGAAATGGTAAGCGGCACGAGGTGGAGCGCCTTGATGCTCTCAAGCGGTGTGCCTTCGCCGCCCATTGCCATCATCTTAAGGATAGACTCTTGCGTGCGGTCGTTAGAGTCCTTGGCACGTCCTTCGCGTTGTGCAATCCAAATGCCTTCCTTGCGTTCGGCTATGGCAAAATGCATATACTGGCTCATACGCTTGCTCGAAAGCAACATCTCGCGCATGCCTACCGAGCGTTGTACGATGAACGACTTATTGATTCGTACCAATGTGCGAATCCAAGGGTAGATAAGTAAGTTGTCGCCAATGGCTATCTCGATTGTATTCTCAAACCCATGGTCGATGAGAAGTATGTCGAGCAGGGCGGAATCGAGTACGATGTCGCGGTGGTTAGATATAAAGGTGTAAGCCTTCGGGCGCTCTGTAGGCGCAATAGCTGAGGCATCAAAACTCCAACCTGTGCTACATTGCGACATGAGTTGCTGAACGAGCGGATAGAAGAACACCTTCTGAAATTCAAGGTTGTCCTTGCATTGCAGGGCCTTTGCCTTGAGTGCCTCTAAGGGAATGCCCTTCATGAGTGTGGGAACAATGGCACAAAACTGTGGGTCGGCAAAGAGTTCCTCAATCGCTGCGGAAAGTTCCTCAGGCAGTATCGGACGTATGGCGTCAAAATCGTGAATGTTCATGGTAAGGGGATTATAAATGTGCTAATGTGCTAATGTGCAAATGTGCTAATGTGCAAATGAGCTAATATGCAAATGTGCAAATGTGCTAATATGCAAATGTGTTAATATGCAAATGTGCGAATGGCCACATTAAGCGAAGTGTAAATAAGAAGCTATCTTTAGGTAGCACAACAAATGGGGGCAAGCCTCTGGCCTGCGTGTCTTCAATCCGCAGGCCAGAGACCTGCCCCCAGTTGCTGATTATGCAAAGCGGCCTTCGATGATCTCGCTCAGCACGTCTTTGATGTCGAACTCAGAGGCGCGCACCTGCTGCGGAATGAAACTGGTAGCCGTCATACCCGGAGTGGTGTTGATCTCGAGCAAATTGATTTGTTCGTTGCCCTTCTCGCCAGAGAGAATATAGTCTATACGAATAAGGCCATAGCAACCCAAGATGTGGTAGATGTGTTTGGTCATCTCACAAACACGTTGTGCCGTTTCGGGAGCAATGCGAGCGGGTGTGATTTCGTCAGACTTATTGTTGTACTTAGCATCGTAGTCGAAGAACTCCGTGTGGCAAACTACCTCGGTGATAGGTAGTGTAACGATTTCGCCATTGGCACGCTTAAAGCAGCCGCAAGTAATCTCGGTACCCGTCATCATCTTCTCCACCATTACTTCATCACTCTCCAACATCGCCTTGTCAATAGCTGCGCGCAAGGCATCAGCGTATTTTACCTTTGTTACGCCAAAGCTCGAACCACCTGCATTGGGCTTTACAAAGCAAGGAATGCCTAAGCGTTCTGCCAACTGCTTTTCCGTTTCGGGTGTAACGGTGTCGCCCTTGCGAATGAGTACAGAGTCCGAAATGTGTAACTCAGGGTAAGCGCGCAAGAAATTGTTTAACGCAAACTTATTGAATGTCAGTGCTTCAACCAATACATCGCTCGTAGAGTACGGCAGACCGATAAGGTCGAAATAGCCTTGCAGAATGCCGTTTTCGCCTGGAGTGCCATGAATAGTGATATAAGCAAAGTCGAAAGTGTGACGGCCGTCACTTGCGGTGAACGAGAAGTCGCTGCGGTCAATGTGACAGGTCTCATTGTTGTATTCCACCTTCCAGTTGCCCGTCTTTACTTCGACTACGTAACAGTCATATTTATCTTTGTCCATAAAGGAGAGAATGCCTTCTGCTGAACGCAGAGAGACGTCATGCTCGGAGCTATCGCCTCCGGCCACGATTGCAATTGTACGTTTCATTTTGCCAATTTGCGATTGTTGTGCAACGCTCAGTTAGCGTTGCGGAGTATATGTTGTTTTCAAAAAAAGTGTCGTGCATATTATGCCTTTCCCTTTGCCCCTTCGAGGTAAGTATCCCACTTTGCCAACAAGGCTTGCATATCGGGAGCGAGTTCAGTGGTAAAGTCCATTTCCTCGCCCGTCTTGGGGTGTTTAAAACCTAAAGTGCGAGCGTGTAAGGCTTGGCGCGGGCAGACGGCAAAGCAGTTGCGAATAAAACTGTTATACGTGCTACTCTGTGTACCGCGTAGTATTTGGTCGCCACCGTAACGTTCGTCGTTGAACAAGGGGTGGCCGATGTGCTTCATGTGAACACGTATTTGGTGGGTACGTCCTGTCTCAAGAATGCACTCTACGAGCGTGACGTAGCCATAGCGTTTGAGTACGCGATAGTGCGTTACGGCGTGTTTACCAATGTCTGAAGTTGGGTCGAACACGGCCATTTGCATGCGGTCGCGTGGGTTGCGAGCAATGTTGCCTTCGATGCGTCCCTCGTCCTCTACTAAGTTACCCCAAACTAAGGCATTATAGCGACGACGCGTTGTCTTATTAAAGAATTGCAGTCCAAGTTTTGTCTTAGCATCTGCCGTTTTGGCTACGACCAAAAGGCCCGAAGTATCTTTGTCTATGCGATGAACCAAACCTACTGCAGGGTCGTTCGGATCGTATTTCGGGTCGTCCTTTAGGTGCCAAGCAATGGCATTGACAAGTGTTCCCGTATAATTACCACAACCTGGGTGAACCACCAGTCCTGCGGGTTTGTTGACAACGAGCAGCTCCGAGTCTTCGTATACGATGTCGAGTGGAATGTCCTCGCCCTCAATCTTATTTTCGTAACGTGGACGGTCGAGGAGCAACGTCACCACATCGTTGGGCTTGACGCGATAGTTGCTCTTGACGGGTTGATCGTTGACGTGAATAAAGCCCGCTTTAGCTGCCGCTTGAATGCGATTGCGCGAGGTGTCCTTCAGGTGAACGAGCAAGAACTTATCCACGCGCAGCAATTGTTGCCCTTTGTCGGCCACCACGCGATAGTGTTCGTAAAGTCCACCAGCCTCTTCGCCAGCGTCATCATCCTCATTATTGAGCAATAGCTCGTCGTCAAGCAGTGCTTTATCAGTAAGCTCGTTATCGTTCATGAATTGTTAATTTGCAGTTTTATTCTTCAGTGGGTTCGACTGTCTCTTGGTGGCTATTGGAGGTACCACCACCGTCTTCTACGATTTCTGTCTCGTCCTCTTCGGGGGGTGCATTCTTAACGTAGTCAAGGCTATCGTTTCCATTATATACCTCTACTGAACCGCCCGAACCAACAACTAAAGTGATAGGCGAGTTAATTGACACTTTTGTGCCTGCCATTACGTTTTTCCCGTTTACTTTAATGCCGTAAACCCAGTCAGGGTCACCTTGCACATATTCCGTTGCACCAAGTTTAAAGCCCAGCACGCGCAGTTTGTCTTCTGCCTCGCGTCGAGAACAGTTGTCGGCAATGTCGGGCAATGCAATTTGTCGAGGTCCGTCAGCATTAATTGTAATAAGAATGATACGTCCGGGTTTCACCTTCTCGCCTGGCTTGAGGTTCTGCTCAAGCACAGAAAAAGGGGCTGCGTTATAAACGTATCCCGTGTCAGTAACTTCCATACGCAAGCCTAAGGCTTCGAGTTTGCGTTGTGCCACGCTTTGGTCCATACCACAGATGTTGGGCACGGTCACCTCTTTACCATGATGCGTATATATATTAATAAATAGCAGCGAAGCAAGGGCAAGAACAATCGTAACGACTACGATGCCCAAACAATTGCCGAAAAGGGTTCGACTGAATATCTTCTTAAAGAATTCGGAGATAGTCATGCTAATAGTTGTTTCTTATTTATTTGTACAAAGGTAGTGCAAGGTGAGCGCAATACAAAATAAAAAGGAAACTTTTTGTTTTTATTACCGAGCCGCAGCCTACCTTTTTAGATAAACTGCAATTAATCGAAAGCTACATTGGTTTATCCCATCAAAGAAAGCGAGGCCAATCGTTCGATTAGCCTCGCTTCCCTTATGTATTATTATATGTTATAATGTTTTCTTACATCGTCTTCAAGTGGTCGAAAGCAGCCTTAACGAAGTCGTTGTCAGGATTGATCTCCTTAGCAATAGTAGCATACTTCGTAGCCTCAGCCTTGTTGGGCGTATCGATTGATACGTAGTAGAAGAAGAGGTAACGGCAAGCTTCAAAACGAAGGTTCTTTGCCTTTTCCTTCACGTCTTCACCCACACTCTCGTTCATCAACTTCGTGTAATACTCGCAAGCTGCTGCACTTGGCTTGTTAGCATCGGTAATGCTCAAGTTGGCCAACATACGGTATGACATCAAGATAGGCATGCGGTTTTCGCTCTGTGCTTCGGTGATAGCCTTGAAAGTAGCGACAGCCTTGTCGTGATATTCCTTCTTCTGCTCAGGCGTGTTATCCTTTTGCTGATAAGCTGCAGCATACTTGTACCCCAACTGATACTTGTCAGAGAGGTCAGCCTTGTCGCCCAATAACTCTAAGTACTTGTTGAACACTTCAATACCCTTAGCAGCTTGCTTGTTGCGAACGTAAAGGTTAGAAATCTCGTAGTAGTATGAACCACGCTTCGTTGCATTCTCAGTCTTCTTCTTCTCGTCGTCTAAGTCAGCAGCCTTGGCTTCAAGGTCTTTCACTGCCAACTCATAGTAGTTGATAGCGTCGGCAAGGTTGCCTTGCTCCTTGGCCAACTTACCAGCGAAGTCATAGTCCAAGTACATGTAAACAGAGTCAGCAAATTGCTTATCACGAATGTAAGCAGCAGCTTCATCGGCAGCCTTTATTGCACCATCATAGTCCATTGAAGTTTCTACCTTGTTGTACTTCGCGAAGAAGGCCATACGCGGAATGATGATATCCTTCGGTGCGAGGGGTTGAATCTCTTGCGTAATGGCGATAATCTTATCCAAATAAGTCTCGTCCTTTACTGACATTGAGAAGAGTGACTGCAAATAATTTTCGCAAGCTGCGATGTCAATCTTACCTTCTTCCTTCGGAGTAGCAGCATAGTAGCTATTGTAACTTTCGATAGCCTTCGCATAGTCGCTCAGCTTATAGTAGATATCGCCCTTTTCCTTATCTGCGTCAGTGAAAGAGGGGTCAGCCTCTTTAATCTTGTTCAAGTAGTCAATAGCAGCGTGAGGGTTTACGTTTTTGTAAACGAAAGCATTACGCTTCATAGCAGCAATGTTGGCTGGATCGATAGCCAACACTTCGTCAAAACGACCACCAGCTTCACCCCAACGTTGTGCCTTCATAAACACTTCACCTGAGAACATAAGACCAGGCACGTAAGTAGGATCGAGCGTATAAACGTCCTTAGCACACATACTAGCTGCGGGATAGTTGTCATGCTCTAAGAAGTAAGTACCTACAGCTACCAAATCTTCCTTACTCTTCTTAATCTTCTTTGAAAGGCTCATGTACACCTTGTTGGCCTTGTCAGGATCCTCCATATTGAGAGAAACGACTTGTTCAGCCAAAGCTTGGTATTCAGGATTCAAAGGAGGGCAGTCGTAAGTACGTGACTGTGCCTGAGCCCCATTCACGCCCATAGCGAGGAGGGCGGACAGCGCTACTGCGCGAAAAAAGTTCTTCTTCATATTGTTATGTTGTAATATACATTTGGTTAAGTTGCCTCTCGTTATTAATGTATTTTTATAACAAAAAGCGTGCAAATATAGCAAATTATAAAAAGATAAACGTTTTGGCTACAATTTTATTTACTTGCGACACTATTTTTTTAGCAAGAAATTAACCACGCGACCTTTTACTTTATGTTTACGTCCTTTACTTGCACGGGGGTGATAGGCAGCATCTGTGAATTGTTACAAATAATGGTTTGTCCCTTTTGTCCCTTTAAGTAAAAGTAGAAGTTCTTGAGCATAGACTGACTACGTGGGTCGGTATGAATGGCATAAACTGAGCGCAGCAGGGGATAGTCAGCCGTAGCTATATAGTACTGATAAGGACGTACATACTTAGCAAACTCGTCTGCTGTACGCGACACACGCATTACTTTGAAGGGCAACTTTGAGAAATCGGCCATCGCATTGCCCTGCTTACCCATTAACCAATTCGCACCGACTACACCTATAATATTAGGATTTTCTTCTACCATCTTAAGCACCGACTCATTGTTTTTACCTTCTGAGGCATACACGTTGCCTTTGAGGTCCTGACCATTGCAAAGTGAGTCTTTCATATAACGAACGGTGCTCGAACCAGAATTGTCGAAAATCAAATGAAGTTCGCCCTTGCGCCCTCTATTCTTCGCCAACTGTTCCCAACGAGTGATGCGACCACTCACAATGCCTTTTACCTCATCAAGCGTAATAAGCGAATCGTTATTTTCTTTATTGATTACCAAGGCGATTGCATCTGAAGCTATCAAGGCTTGCGTAGCATCCAAGCGATGTGAACGAATGAGGTTCAGTTCGTTCTCCTTCAACTTTCGCGTTACAATGGCACAGCGCAAGCTGTCATGTGCTAACATACGAATAGCCTCATCTTCGCTTACATATTGCGGTTTCATATTTGCCTCTGGATAAGCCATGCCATAGCTTTGCACCAAGTTGTCCATAATAGGCTTAAAGGTCTCGTCAATAGCTACATTGACGTCATCTTCTTTCATCCAATTGGGATTGCCTTTCTTGTCGCTTTTACATGCTGCAGTCACGAAGAGGGTGACCAACAGGAGCAAATAAACTATTTTATTACGTTTCATCTTGTTTTATTTATTATTGATTGCAATAGCAAAGGTAGCGCGAGGCGAATGCCTACCTTATGCAAAGGTAGCGCGAGGCGAATGCAGAACGTCAAGTTCACTTGAACGTTATGCTGAGCCGAAGCCTACCTTATGCAAAGGTAGCGCGAGGCGAATGCAGAACGTCAAGTATACTTGAACGTTATGCTGAGCCGAAGCCTACCTTATGCAAAGGTAGCACAAGAAGTGGAAAAGGCAAAACTTTGCTCACTATTTTTAGTTTCGCTTAAAATGAGTACTCTAACATGAAACCCTCGTTATTAGAATTGCTAACTTTGCACGTTGCAAAAAGATATTTAGTTTTGACATGAAACGAAAAGTTTACATAACGCTTAGTGCTGTGCTACTGCTTATTATTGTGGGCTGCACTTTATTCATTTTCATTCCTAACAAAACGGACAAGCAACTTAGTGCCGTTTGCCGCGTTGAGGGGAAAGCTTACTACCTCTTAAAGGTAAACAATAAAGATACCTTATACCTTTCCTTGCGCAATGACTCTCTCCAGACGGCTTGTCTACAAGCCAATGATACGGACGAGGTGCACTATCAATCGGGGACGTTCGTATCGAATGAAGGTGACCTGATTACAAGCGATGCGCTTATGGGCAACTATCCAGACTCGCTCAACGCACAACAATTACGCACTCGCCTCATACGTCTCGACACTTTACTCTCGCAGAAACTCATCAACGATAAGGGGGAAAAAGAAGAGTTGGACGACTATGCACGCACGCATACAGTAGTAGACGATGGGTATAACGAGGTAATGGCTTACCGCGTCAAAGTGACGGAACGAGCCGAGCAAACAGACTCTACACTGAAGTTGATTAAAGCAGCGCTAAAGTCAAAACAAAAAGAAACGGCTCAGTTGGTATTAGACGTGAACGTTGGCAATGCACACATGACCACTCAAAAGGCGCAACTGCGCGCCCATAAGAGCGGATTACTTCTTTTACAACTCAACAGCAAAACTTTGCCTAAAGATTGTCAACGTTTCTCCGTCTATCGTTGGGGCGTGCGACACAACCGAAGCCGCCTTTTGGCTTATAACGACTTGGGGAGCGCCTGTCAACTTCCCAACCCGACACTAACGGATAGCGAAAGCGAGCTCTTCACTGCTGCCGAAGGGGGCATATGGGTAAATCGATCTGGACACATCAGTGGCATACAATACAAAAAAGGACGCATCTCTTCTTACGACGTTGCGCGCCTTATGCGAAGTGTACATTGTTGGCCGATGTGGTGGTGGCAAAACTTACAAGGGTGGATTAAACGGCTTTCGGCTAAGTCAACAACGACTAAGCGCGCCACCGCTCCGACTTCTTTGCAATGCAAACGTTTCACCATTGCCGATTCCTTAATTTATGTAGGTACTATCAATCCCAATAAGAACATAAACAATCACCCCATGCGCCAGGGATACGGCCAACTGATTTATCCAAATGGTAAGCAATACGTAGGTTATTGGCAAAAGGACTCACTTCATTCAGGCAAATGCCTCAGTAGTCGGGGTATCTATGAAGGTTCGTTTGACAAAGAGGGAGAGTTTGACGGACAAGGTAAACTTTACGCTGCGAATGGAGAATACTACGAAGGCGAATGGAATGCGGGTAAACGCTCAGGCCACGGCTTTAGTTCACAATATCATCGCATGGTGCGTTGCGGCTCGTGGCGCAATGGGCGCTTCCAAGGTGAACGCATGGTTTACACAGCCGACCGCGTTTATGGTATTGACCTCTCGCGTCATCAACATGAAAAAGGCAGCGGCCGAAGGGTTAAAAAGTATGGCATCGACTGGAGCAATTTACGCATCAGCAGCCTTGGCAATGGTCGTAGGGTGCAAGGTACGGTAAACTATCCCGTTTCGTTTGCCTATATCAAAGCCACTGAGGGACGCTCTTTATTTAATAAGTATTACCCCAACGACTTACGTCAAGCACGTAAGCATGGCATAGCGGTGGGTAGTTACCACTTCTTTACGACGACAAGTTCTGGGGCACAACAAGCTAATTACTTCTTGCGCATGGCATGGATTGGTCAGTCTGACCTTCCCCCAGTACTTGACCTTGAGCCCACCGAAGCACAAATTCGTAAAATAGGAGGTGACGCAACGCTCTTCCGCCAAGTACTCGTCTGGTTGCATCGTGTTGAGCAAAAGCATGGTAAGCGTCCGATTCTATACGTTGGCCAACTCTTTGTCAACAACCACTTAAAGCACGCTCCCGCTGAATTGCGCCACTACGACGTTTGGATAGCTCGCTATGGTGAGTTCAAACCTTACGTTAAACTACTGCATTGGCAACTCACCCCCTACGGCCGCGTTCGTGGCATTCATGGTGAGGTAGACATCAACGTATTTAATGGCACAAAAGAATCATTTGAAAAGTATAGACGGAGATAGATAGTTTAAATTATCATTGCGAAAAATGTTATACAACATTGCCCACATAAAAAAGATATAGTTTGTTTTGTTGTACTTCTATCTTGCACTACCTTTGCATAAGGTAGGCTGCTCTCGTCTTGCACTACCTTTGCATAAAGTAGGCTGCGACTCGGCAGAACGTTCAAGCTAACTTGACGTTCTGCTCTCGTCTTGCACTACCTTTGCCCATATTAACAATCAATACTCTATAAAATACCTATTCCGCATGAAAAACCTTTACATTCCCTTATTGGCTCTTGCAACTTGCTGCGCCACACAAGTCGAAGCAAAGGTTAAAGACCTATTGCCACGTCCACAAAAGATTGAAGCCACACAAGGGGTTTCACCTTTTTTATTACAACGCAACGTACAAGTTACAGACCCCACTCACAACGCAACCCTTCAACGTTTCTTGACTGAAACGGGATGTAAAAGCGACGATGGGGCTACAGCCAAAATTATAGTCGAAATTGTCACTTCTATCCCTAGCTCTTACGACTACACACTTTATGGCTTTGAAAACGAAGCCTACAACTTAGTGATTACCCCCAACGAAGTGCACATTAAAGCAATCACCCCAACAGGTGTAACACGTGCAGTTCAAACGTTGACCCAATTGGCCGAAGGATATGACGAAGGCGAAGCGCCTGCACTTGAAGCACTCACCATGACCGATTGGCCAGCTTTCAAACTACGTGGGTGGATGCAAGATGTGGGACGCTCTTTCTTGTCATTTGATGAGTTGAAGAAAGAAGTTGACCTACTTTCACGATTTAAAGTAAACGTTTTTCATTGGCATCTAACAGAAAAGTTAGCATGGCGTTTTGAGGTAAAGCAATACCCACAACTCACCGCTAACGCCAACATGACACGCTACCCAGGACAATACTACACACAGGAACAATGCAAGGAGTTGGAAGCCTATGCGGCAGAACGCGGTGTAACGGTCATTCCTGAAATTGATATGCCTGGCCATAGCGACGTGTTTACGAAAGCCATGGGGTTTGGCATGCAAACGACTCAAGGCATTGCCGCCCTCAAAAATATCTTAGACGAAGTAGCTAAAGCCTTTCCACTCGCCCCTTACATTCACATTGGTGGCGATGAGGTTACACTGAACGACGGATTCTTAGAGGGAATGACACAATACGTGCGTGAAAACTTAGGACGAAAAGTTATTACTTGGAATCCGTTGAAGAACAAAGCCGTAGCCAGTGACAAGGCCGATATGACACAGATGTGGTCGTCAAGTGGTAAAAAGATAGCAGGCATGCCTAACATTGACTGTCGTTACAATTACACAAACCACTTTGACGTATATGCTGATCTCGTTGGCATTTATAAAAGCAACATCTACTACCAACAAAAGGGCGATGCTGAAGTGGCAGGTACCATTTCTGCAGCATGGAACGATACTAAGGTCAAAACTGAAACCGACATTATCAAGCAAAACAACCAATACGCTAACATCTTGGCTTCGGCTGAACGCGCTTGGATAGGTGGTGGAAAACAATACATTGAAGTAGGCGGCACGAAGTTGCCCAATAAGGGGGAAGAGTTTGAAGAATTTGCCGACTTCGAGCGTCGTTTTCTTTTCCATAAAGCGCACTCTCTGAAGAATGAACCTATTCCCTACGTTAAGCAGACCAACGTTCATTGGCGCATAACCGACCCATTCCCCAACGGAGGAGATGCTACCAAGGTATTTCCACCCGAACAGAACACGGACGACGTATTGCCCACAAGTTTCATTTACGACAAGAAACTTTATAACACATCGTTTGCTACAGGTGCTGGCATCTACTTGCGCCACATTTGGCACTCGATAGTGCCCTCTTTCTTCAGCGCTCCTGCCGACAACCAAACGGCCTACGCTTGGACGTATGTATACTCGCCCAAAGAACAACAAGTTGGGGCACAAATCGAGTTCTACACTTATAGTCGTTCAGGCAGCGATACGGCCCCTAAAGCAGGACAATGGGACAGACGTGGCTCTAAAATATGGCTGAACGGCAACGAAATCCCTGCTCCACAATGGGAACAGACGGACGTAACCATTACACAAGACCATGCTACACAAGGATTAACGAACGAGAACTTTACTGCGCGCGAACCCGTTTCGCTCACTTTAAAGCAGGGTTGGAATAAGGTCTTTCTAAAATTACCCCACGCCAACAAAGGCGGTACGAGTCGCGATAAGTGGCAATTCACTTTTGTCATTACCGACACAGAGGGGCGCAATGCTGTTGACGGACTGATCTATTCGCCCGATAAGAGCCTAACAGACGAGATTCCTAACGAAAAAGAGAAAGGTCGCCCCTTGGCAAGCAACGATCAATACACATATTGGTATACACTTAGCACTCCCAAACGTGGCACACGTTATACGACCTCCTATGGTGCTGAAAAAGAAATCATAGGCGATGCTTCAGCTACGGAAGCCTCACAATGGAAGTTCGTAAGCCGCACCGACGGTTCGTTCGACATTATCAATCGTGCTGACGGCACCTACATTTCACCCACATCGGCCAACAATAGCGCACTGAAGACTGTTGTCGAGCAACCCTCAACAGGTTGGAACATTACATCAACACCAAGCGAAGGTTACTTCATCATTACAAGTGGCACTACGGAGTTCAATCAAACGCAAGTGGGGTTGGGATATAAGGTGTACAACTGGGGCTACAATACAACAGGCTTTACCAATGCGTTTAACAACACTGACGCTGGTTGCCTTTACGTGTTCAATATGGTAGAGATTGAATCTTCTGATCCAACGCCTAAACCAGAAGTCAAAACACCTAAGTTGAGCAACGAACAAACCTTTTATTGGTATAAGTTTAGCTCGTCACGCTACTCCACCCGATTTCCGACCTCTTATGGTGAAGGACAAGCTGTAGTAAGCGAATCTAACGCAAATACCAACAAGTCTGAATGGAAATTTGTTGACCGCGGTGATGGTACCTTCAACATTGTCAATCGTGCCGACGGACTTTACCTTTCACCCATAGCAGATAACAATAAGCCACTTTCAACCACAGCCACCCAACCTACTGATGGGTGGAAGTTTATGGAGTGTGGTATCGACAATTATTACCTATTGGTCAGCGACGGCAATCATACAGAAATCAACCAAACGAAAGAGAAGGAAGGATTTCAGCTCTATAATTGGGGATATGGCTCAAAGGTGGCAGGCGAATATCGCCTTGACGACACAGGTTGCCAATTCTCATTCATTCTGACCGATACGGAAAGCGTATCAACGGCTATCAATAGCAGCCACCAACTTCAGCAAGAGGTAAGGGTCGTAAATAGACGAATCGTTTGCAGTCTACCTTACCGCCTTTACGCTATCGACGGCCAAGCACTACCCATCGGACGCCAACTTAACGCTGGTGTCTACCTGATACGAACGGCCAAGAATTTCACAAAAATTGTTGTAAAATAAAATTCCGCATTTAGTCCAATCATGAGTACTTTAGTCCAAAAGGCAAAAAGCTCATTGAATATCAACACATTACACTCTCAATTATTCAAATAGAAGAAATTTGTTTTTATTCTACGGATAATCGTTCAAAACATGCCAAAAAGCGCCACAATAACGCTAAAATCACTTTAATAATAGCACAAAATTAAAACGCTCTCAAGGAAAAATTAAAACGCTTCCTCGAGAGCTTTTTAATTTTTCATCGAGAACGTAAAAAAAAGACCTATAGGTCAAATTGCAGGATAGCATATAGCGCGAAGCCTTATATACACTACATTTACAAGCATTTGAAAATAATAAGAAATCATTCAAATGCACAAAAGTGGATGAAAAATCACGCTGAGATTTTATCGCGCGTGCTTTTGGCTTTATTCGGGCAACGACAGTCCTTGTAAATTGCGTAAAACAAAGTGGCAATGAGATATAACGGCAAAACAAGGAAACCAGCGCAAATAATCACTGTTACCACCTTTGCCAAAAATAAAAAAATTGCTTCTACCATATTGTAATGTTTAACACTGCGGGAATTGTAGTGTAGTATATTGAATTATGCAAAACTTTGAGTACAATTTTAACGTAAACGGCAACTATTCCTCTGCCATTGACAATATGTCACGCGCAACGGAGCGGCAACGAATTCGTGGGGTGGTACGCAGAGGCTTTGTGGCTGGAAGAAATGAGGATGAAAAATCACGCTGAGATTTTATCGCGCGTGCTCTTAGCTTTGTTCGGTGAGCAAAAAAGGTCTTTGTAAAGACCATAGCAGAACATAAAGGCCACAACTATGGGCGCAAGTGTTACGACGATGCAAAATAGCACCACCAGCACCTTGACGAAAAATAAAAATATAGCCTCTATCATATTGTAATGTTTAACACTGCGGCAAATGTAGTGTAGTAAATTGAATTATGCAAAACTTTGAGTACAATTTTAACGTAAACGGCAACTATTCCTCTGCCATTAACAATATGTCACGCGCAACGGGCGACTTTACCGCTCAGGTGAGCGGGTCACTTGGTGTTATTGACAAACTCGCAGGAAGTTTCGCAAAGTTCGATTTGGCATCAAGCGGCATCCAAAAACTCACAGGCGTATTCAACAACATAGGAGAGGCAGATTTTCATCCTGCAATTTGACCTATAGAGAAAAAGTAGGTTTCAAAAATCCTGCAATTTGACCTATACGCCCAAAAAACATTCTTATGCTTAAACGTGGTGCTATTTTTTATAGAATCACCACTTTACTTTGTCATAAATTCTTAGCTATATTACACTATTCATAGCCAACATACATCACCTAACAAGGGATACGCTTCAAGTATTCCTGGCTATTAGGTGATGTTTGTAGTTATATAAAGAGATGAACAAATACGCTTCGGCAAATTGCAGTTTAATAAAATTTTTCATAATCAAATATGGTAAGCAAACAAAGTTTCGTAACTTCGCAACTACTTAATACACTTACTTTTTACTGATATGCTACAAAACAGACTTTTAGCTGGAGCTATTGTCCTGCTCACACTACTCACAGCCTGCAATAGCAAGAAGGGAGAAAGCAATATCCCTAACACTACTAACGAAGCTACAGCAGATACAATAGCTGCTGAACAAGTAGCAGACTCGACCATTTATGGCACCTCTGGCGAGGACTTTGGTATGAGCACGTTCTGTCTCATCACCGACAAGGGAGACACACTGCAAGTATGTCGCACAGCTAACGACGGAACGGACGCTAACATCTATGGAAGCATTGAATATGGCGACCGCTATGCCATGACTACACGCGATAATGGCGAATCACTGGGAGTGCTCATCAACCTTACAGAATTAGATAAGAAACTTAAAAATTACGAAATCGTCAACGGCAAACTAATAGTAAAAGGTGACACCGTGGCGCTTGATAAGTATTTTAAATAATCAAAGACGCAATATGTTTTCAGGAATTGTAGAGTCAATAGCTCGCGTAGTGGCTGTTGAAAAGGACAGAGAGAATAAGCACTTCACGCTTTCATGCCCCTTTACTGACGAACTTAAGATTGACCAAAGTGTGGCACACAATGGCGTTTGCTTAACCGTCGTAAAGATTGAAGGCAATGAATACGTAGTCACTGCTATGGACGAAACGCTGAAGCGTTCTAACTTAGGCCTACTCCAACCTGGAGATGAGGTGAACGTTGAACGATCTATGCAGATGAATGGTCGTCTGGACGGACACATCGTACAAGGACACGTTGACACTACCGCCACTTGCACCGACATAAAGGACGCTGACGGCAGCTATGAGTTTACCTTTACCTACGAAACGAACAATGAACTTATTAAACGTGGCTACTTTACGGTTGACAAAGGTTCGGTTACGGTAAATGGGGTAAGCCTTACCGTGTGCAACCCCACACGAGATAGCTTTAAGGTGTGCATTATCCCTTACACTTTCGAACACACCAACTTTCACAACATCAAGGTGGGCAGCAAAGTAAACCTGGAATTTGACATTTTAGGTAAGTACATCAGCCGAATGAACGAACTAACAAAGTAGAATATGCTCAAACTATTGTGCATATTCATTGGAGGTGGATTAGGAAGCATTTGCCGTTATTCTGTGGGGGCTTATCTTATTCAATCCTCACAGGGTCGTATACCATGGGCCACCTTTGCCGCCAACGCCTTAGGCTGCTTGTTGATTGGCATACTAATAGGCTACTTTGAACGTGCTCACACCAATTGGCTTTACATGCTTTTGGTCACTGGCTTTTGTGGTGGATTTACGACCTTTTCCACATTTTCAAACGAAAGCATTCAACTGATGCGACAAGGATTTTACACAATAGCTTTTAGCTATATGGCATTGTCGCTATTAATCGGGCTTTCTGCTGTTGGAGCGGGATTATACGCAGTCAAAACGATTTCTTTTGCAAGGTTATAAAATTTAAGGGTTATGCGTAAGAAAGAACTCTTTAACTATGTGCTCAACTATTTTGAGCAAACAATGGATGCCACCGAAACGGAGTTACATTTTAGCAATACTTTTGAGCTATTAGTCGCTGTGGTTCTTTCGGCGCAATGTACCGACAAGCGCATCAACCAAGTTACGCCTCACTTGTTTGCTGACTTCCCTACCCCTGCTGCTATGGCAGCCACAACGCCCGATGTGATATATGAATATATTCGTTCAGTAAGCTACCCCAACAATAAAGCGAAGCACTTAGTTGGCCTGGCCAAGATGTTAGTAGAAGACTTCAATGAAGAAGTACCCTCAACGCTTGAAGAACTAACGAGACTACCTGGCGTAGGACGTAAGACAGCCAATGTCATTCAAGCCGTAGCCTTTGGCAAGGCAGCTTTAGCGGTCGACACACACGTGTTTCGCGTTAGTCATCGCTTAGGATTGGTACCACAGCGTTGCACCACGCCTTATAGCGTTGAAGTAGAGCTAAAAAAGTTCATACCCGAACGGCTTGTAGCCTCTGCTCACTATTGGCTACTGTTGCATGGACGCTACACTTGCACGGCACGTTCGCCCAAATGTGCCAAATGTGGGCTACGCGATGTTTGCAAAAGCGCGATGGGATAATGGCCATCAAACTGCGATCTATCGTTCTCATACATTCTCTACACTACGACATACGCCCCAACTAATCCGTACTTTGTACAATGATTAGTTGGGGCGTAAACTTTACCTTAAACTAAGACATGCATTATTCAAACAGCGACTCGGCATTGCTGCTTGTAGATGACTTCTTTGACTTCTTACTGCTCTTTGTATTAGTAGAAGAACTAACGTTGCTATTACTTGTAGCATTCGAGTGAGAAGTACGTTCTGTCGCTTCTTTATGTGCAGATGTTGACGACTCACTGTGCGTTTCGTTACCCTCAATAGCCGATTCATGCGACACGCTACCTTCACCACCCATTAAATCTTCACCTTCATATTCGCCTTCTTCTACTGACAGAGAGTCACTCTCCAATGAGTCAGGCTTGGCGGTTGGCGCTGTGTAAGTAGCTTGATAAGTAGAAGCATCAATGTCGGCAGGAGGCATACCATACTTATGCAAGTACTTTGTGCGCAAAGAAGCATCGTCCATTACACTGCGGAAGAACTGTGCCACGATAGGAAGTGCCGTGCGGCTTCCTTGTCCTAAAGCTCCTGTGCGGAAGTGAATGCTTCGATACTCTCCACCGACCCACGCTCCAGCTACAAGGCTCGGTGTTACACCCACAAACCATGCATCAGAATGGTTGTTGGAAGTACCCGTCTTGCCACCCATGTCTAATTGATTAGAGAATGGACCTAAGTACATACCCGCACCTAAAGTCTGTGATGTACCACCAGCATCACGCACACCAGCTTCAAGCAACTTCTGCATATAGAAGGCTGTCGTCTGTGGCAAAGCGCGCACGCCCTCATCCGTCTTTGCTTCAAAGATAGTATTGCCATCAGCATCAATGATTTTCGTTACCATAACAGGAGCTACATGCAAGCCATTATCTGCTACCGTGCTATAGGCATTTACTAATTCAAATAGATTGACATCATTCGAGCCTAATGCCAAAGATGGATTATTGTCAAGAGGAGACTGAATACCCATATCGTGAGCCGTCTGTATAACATTCGAGATGCCTGCTTCCTGACCTAACTTAACGGCAATGGTATTGACACTCTGTGCAAAGGCTGCACGCAAAGGTATTTCTGCATTTGAAAAGCGTCCGTTAGCGTTATGCGGTTGCCAATAAACGCTGTCATGCTTAAACTTATCATATACGCGCATACGAATGTACTCGTCCTTACGTGTATCAGACGGTGTCATGCCTTGCTTCATAGCCGTGGCATAAACAAAGAGTTTGAACGTAGAACCCGGTTGACGCATTGAGCGTACCTTATCGTACTTCCACGTTTTAAAATCGATATCGCCCACATAGGCACGTACATAGCCTGTCTCAGGTTCCATAGCCACGAAGCCAGTATGCATAAACTTGACCATATACTTAAGCGAATCGACGGTTGACATCGTTTTCACTACTGGACCATCATAGCTAAAGAGTTTTACTTCGTGGGGCTTATTCAAATAGTAATCTATCGAATCAGGATTATTAGGGAAACGCGCCTGCAACATTTTGTAAGCGTCAGTCTTACGTACCTTATCTTCAATAAAGCCAGGTATTTCATTGCCCTTTGCGTCGCGCCAAGGATCGCCCATGCCGCGCCAGTGTGCATCGAAGTTGCGCTGAACCGTCTTCATTTGGTCATGCACAGCCTTTTCGGCATAAGCTTGCATACGTGAGTCGAGCGTAGTATAAATCTTTAGTCCGTCAGAGAACACGTCTAAGTCAGGGAACTGCCTTTCCATGTAGTCTTTCAATGCATCACGGAAGTAAAGTGCCGTACCGTCGTAAGCATCTTCTACACTGAAGTCAAGCTTTATAGGCATTGCTTGCAAACGAGCCAAAGTCTCAGCATCGGCTACATATACTTCGCCAAATCGTTCCTTTAACATAGCGCGGTGGGTGTACATATTATTCAGCACCGTGTTACGACGTTTGAGCGAGCGATCGGGATTAATACGCGGATTATAGGCAGAAGTAGCTTTCAAAAGGCCCACTAATACTGCGGCCTCTTCGGGATTGAGCGCATTAGGAGTCTTATTAAAATACGTCTTTGCTGCCGTCTTAATACCATAAGCATTAGAGCCAAAGTCTACCGTATTGGCATACTTCTCCAAGATGTTTTGCTTATCGCTGAAGAGTTCGATTAACTGAGCAATGATAATCTCTTTACTCTTCATAATAACAATGCTCAGACCAGGTATTTTGCCCAACAAGCCTGTAGAATACTGCGTACGAACACGAAACATATTCTTTACCAACTGCTGCGTAATGGTTGAAGCGCCACGAGCATGACCATGTACGGCATCTTTAGCCGCAGCAAACATACCACGATAGTCTACGCCATGATGTTGATAGAAGCGTTCATCTTCTGTCGCTATCAAAGCTTCAAAAAAGGCAGGGCTAATAGAATCGTAAGGTACAGGCGAACGATTCTCATTAAAGTACTTACCCAATAACTTACCGTCAGCACTGTATATTTCGGAGGCTGCCGCTGTCTTTGGGTTTAAGATGTCGCTAATAGAAGGTGACTTACCGAAAAGCCAAAACAAATTAAAATAAACGGCAAAACAATAGACTATAATAAAGGCAAAGAATGACCATATAGCCGTAATCGTTTTATACCACCAAGGCCGACCTTTATACTGTCCTTTATACCATGTCCAACCGTTATGTAAGGCACGACCGACCCTGCGAATCGCGCTCCAAACTTTAGCAAATATACTACTCATTGTAGATTCTTGTAAAACGTTTTGCTTGCAAAGATAGTGCAAACCGAGCGCAATACAAAACAAAAGCTTGCTTTTGTTTTGTATTGCCGAGGTGCAGCCTATCTTATACAAAGATAGTGCAAACCGAGCGCAATACAAAACAAAAGCTTGCTTTTGTTTTGCATTGCCGAGGTGCAGCCTATCTTATACAAATACAAAGATAGTGCAAACCGAACGCGAGACAAAAGTCTGCTTTTGTTTTGTATTGCGCTCGGTTTGCACTATCTTTGAACAAACTCAAAACGGAAAAGACGCTACCCTACTGCCAACATCGCCTGCATGCACAACTCTATACCTACTAAAAAGAAGAAAAACAACAGCAAGCAAACGTAATACTGTTCACGCTTTATGAAATGAGTAAAGCTATATTTTGCCTGATCAAAGTTTTGCAAGTAAAGGCGATAGTCACGTACCATAGCCCAAATAATCGCTGATGAAAATAATATCACTACTGCTGCTACGATTAACATAACAGGAGCCTCTGAAATGTAAATAGGTGGATTGGTCGTTGCCATACTTTTACTTTTAGTTTATTTTTAAATTCCAAAAGCAAAGGTATCGTTTAAGGGGTAAAGATTGTTGTCGCATTGCTATACTATATGTCGCATTGCTACAAAATAGGTGTCGCATTCCTATGAATGCGACACCTATTTTACACTTTTAGCCCCCACTCTAAAACTCACAAAGGAAAGGAACGAGCAAAGGAACAGACATATCTATCATCATACCATGGAACAATGACACAGCTATCATCTCTTTACCACAGGTACGGCCAATAATAGGCAAACATACATCTACTGAGGTTACGCCAGCTGCCATCACAGGTGCATAAGGACCAAAGAATTTCTTAAACAACGGAGCACAAGTCATGGCAATCATTTCACGACAGATGTTAGCGAGCAAGGCGATTGTGCCCAACTCTGCTGCCATTTGCTGACCTAAAGAAGGTATCTTCAATTGCGTAATCAATATTGACGACAATGAATAATAGCCCATGCCGCTACCCACTGCCATACAATCGAACACACTCCAACGTGTCAACACAACGCTTATCAATGCTGAAAACAGTAACGTTCCACCTAACGATATTAAGGGCAATAGCAACATTTTAGGTCGAAAGTTGCGCAATAGAGCTTTTAAATTATCGCTACACCCCACACTAATGCCTACTTGAAACATCAGTAAATAAAGTATCAACATTGACAGTTCGTGCAACTGCCATTGCAATTGGAGTACATCTCCTAAGATACACCCCAACACAAACATAAAAACGACAAACAGGCTCTGTTTCATTCCGTACCCTCCTTCTTGCTTTCTTTAAACACATATTTATAAAGTGCCCAACCTCCGATGGCGCTACCCAACATACTGGCCACGCTGATAAGCAAAGCCTGAAGGCCATAACTGCCTAAATGCTGAATAATCATTTTATTTTCGCCCACCGAAAGCCCCAACACAAAAAGCATAAAACAGATGGTAAGGGTTATGGTATGATTAACGTTTTGTAATGCCCTCCAGCGTCGCAGTCCGAAACCGACAACCACGCCACACAAGGCTATCATTATTAATGAGAACATAATCGAACTTTGTTATTTTGGCGGTGCAAAGTTAATATTTAAAGTTTAATTAACTAAAAGTTTCGAATTTGAATAAACACACACGCAAACTTGACCTATTAATATTTTGTTGTACCTTTACGCACCAAAACTAATAAACATCTGTCATGACTTTAACCGAAATCATAGCCAAGCAACTGGGCTTACGCGAGAAGCAAGTTGAAAGCACCATAAATCTTTTGGCACAAGGTGCCACTATTCCTTTTATTAGCCGTTACCGCAAAGAAGCTACGGGTGGACTCAATGAAGTGCAGGTGGCTCAGGTGAAAGAACAAAATGATAAACTCACCGAACTCATTCATCGCCGCGACTACATTCTACAGTCCATTGAGGAACAAGGCAAACTCACTGACGACCTCAAGAAGCGCATCAGCGAATGTTGGGATGCCACACAATTGGAGGACATATACCTTCCCTTTAAGCCTAAGCGCAAGACGAAAGCTGAAGTGGCGCGCAAGAAAGGACTTGAACCATTGGCTATTACCCTACTCACACAGCCTTATAAAAATCCAGAGGAGGTGGCCGCTCGCTATGTAAAGGGCGAAGTAAAAGACAAGGAAGAGGCGCTGCAAGGGGCACGCGACATCATTGCCGAACGGGTAAATGAAGATGAACGTACTCGCCAAAGCGTGCGCCGTTCGTTTGAATATACGGGCATGATACGCTCTAAGGTGGTGAAAGCCAAAGAGAGCGAAGCTGGTAAGTTTCGTGACTACTTTGATTGGAGTGAACCTTTAAAGCGCTGCACATCTCACCGTCTACTGGCCATGCGTCGTGGCGAGGCCGAAGGCTACCTTCGCGTTACGATTGCGCCTTCTGACGAGGAGGATTGCATGAGTCGCGTTGAACGATTCTATGTCAAAGCGGGTTCGCCTGCCGCCGCCCAAGTCGAAATGGCCGTGAGCGATGCTTATAAGCGTTTGCTCAAGCCCAGCATCGAAACGGAGTTTGCGGGTTCGAGCAAGACGAAGGCGGACGAAGAGGCCATTCACGTCTTTGCCGAAAATCTCAAGCAGCTCTTGCTTGCCGCGCCATTAGGCCAAAAGCGCATCATGGGCATCGACCCAGGTTTCCGCACGGGGTGCAAGGTGGTATGCTTGGATGCACAAGGCAATCTTTTACACAACGAGACTATCTTCCCTCACCAACCTCAAAACCAATACGCACGTGCAGGATTTAAAGTAGCATCTTTGGTAGAGCAATACAAGATTGAAGCCATTGCGATTGGTAATGGTACGGCTGGTCGCGAAACGGAAGAGTTGGTCAAGAGTCTACACCTTAAAGGAATAGAAGTCTTTCTCGTAAGCGAAGACGGTGCTTCGGTTTATTCTGCCTCTAAATTGGCTCGCGAGGAGTTTCCCGACTACGACGTTACGGTGCGTGGTGCCGTAAGTATTGGTCGTCGTTTGGCTGATCCGCTGGCTGAATTGGTAAAGATTGACCCGAAGGCCATCGGTGTGGGACAGTATCAACACGATGTCGACCAAACGGAACTGAAGAAATCGCTCGATCTCACTGTCGAAAGTTGTGTCAACACGGTTGGTGTCAACCTCAACACGGCTTCTAAGCACTTGCTCACCTACGTGTCGGGCTTAGGCCCTGCCTTGGCACAAAACATTGTTGACTATCGTGCTGAGAATGGTCCCTTTGCCTCGCGCAAGGCTTTGCTGAAAGTGCCACGTTTAGGGGCCAAGGCTTACGAACAGTGCGCAGGTTTCTTACGCATTCCTGATGCCAAGAACCCGCTCGACAATACGGCTGTTCACCCCGAACGCTACGCTTTGGTGGAACAGATGGCGAAAGACGCTGGCTGTGATATCAAAACGCTCATTGCCGATGCCACCATTCGTGCCAAGATTGACCTTAATAAATATTGTACAGCCGAAGTGGGCTTGCCTACGCTCACCGATATTATGCAAGAGTTGGCCAAACCTGGACGCGACCCTCGCGGCACAGCAAAGGTGTTCAGCTTTGCTGACAATCTGCATTCACTCGACGACTTGCGTGAAGGCATGGAGGTGCCTGGCGTTGTAACGAACATAACGAAGTTTGGTTGCTTTGTCGATATGGGCATCAAGGTGAAGGGCTTGGTTCACATCTCACAGATGGCCGACCATTACGTCAAAGACCCTGCCGAAGTAGTACACATTCAGCAACAAGTAATAGTACGCGTCATCGACATTGACGAAGAACGAGGCCGCGTAGCATTGAAATTGATTAAATAGTTAGTCTTTAGGGTGGTTCTAAAAATTCTGTTTTTAGAGTTCTGCTATTCTGAAATGTGATTTGTACGCTCTCGAAAGTGTCTTTTTGAAAGTTTGTTCGGTCACATAGCCCGCTATGCTCCCTCACAAACTTTCAAAAATACACTTCCGATAGCGCACAAATCCCTATTTCAGAATTATTAGAACCACCCTTTAGTTATAAAGTTAGTTTAGGTGATAAGGTTTGTTTAGGTGATAATCCACGTGATGTAACTTTATAACCTCATAACCTTCAAACTAAAGACCGAAATTTCCCCTAAACAATAGGTCATGACCGACGAAGAATACATGCGCAAAGCCTTGGAGCAGGCGCAAATAGCTTATGATAAAGACGAAGTACCCGTAGGAGCGGTGGTCGTATGTCGCGACCGCATCATTGCGCGTGCTTACAACCTCACCGAAACGCTCAACGACGTGACGGCACACGCTGAGATGCAGGCCATTACGGCAGCGGCCGATGCTTTAGGCGGCAAATACTTAGATGTGTGTACGCTCTACGTTACGGTAGAACCGTGCATTATGTGTGCTGGAGCGATTGGCTGGTCACAAATGGGACGCGTCGTATATGGCGCTGCTGACCCGAAACGCGGTTTTAGCGTTTTTGCCCCCAAGGCTCTACACCCTAAGACAGAAGTTGTCAGTGGCGTATTGGCCGAAGAATGTGGTCAACTGATGAAGGACTTTTTTAAGCGCAAACGGTAACCTTCTCTCTATGGCTACTCATAACGAATTAGGCCGACTGGGCGAGGACGAGGCTTTGTTCTATCTCACCTTAAAGGGCTACCACCTATTAGACCGCAACTGGCGCTTCGAGCATTACGAGATCGACATCGTGGCCGAATGGCATGGCGAGATAGTTTTTGTCGAAGTCAAAACGCGCAGCCAAGGTTCCACGGCCGCAGCTATGGAGGCGGTTGACTTAAAAAAGAAGCATGACCTCATTGCCGCAAGTCATGCTTACTTGAATTGTCATTTCAAGGAAGACAAGGCTTATAGTTTCGACATCATTACGCTCATTGGCAACGCGCCGCCGTTTAAAATCACGCATATCAAAAATGCCTATACCGAAACGGACGTATGGCAACAACGCCATCATAAAAGAGAATTTGAAGTATGAACATTGAAGAAGTTCGCCAGTATTGCCTCTCTAAACCTTTGGCTACAGAGGATACGGCCTTTGGCCCTGAAGGCATACTCTTTCGCATTTACAACAAGATATTTGCTTACCTTGACCTTGAGCGTCCCGACCTCGTGGTCGTAAAGTGTGATGCTGACTATGCTATTGAGCTACGCGATAAGTATAACGGTATTCTGCCCGCTTGGCATTGGAATAAAAAGTATTGGAACGAACTGCACTTCGACACCGACGTGTCCGACGAACTCATCAAGCAACTCATCGACCACTCACTCGCGGAGGTATTGAAAAAGTTGCCGCGCAAAACTCAAAACGAATATGCTTCCTTCACTCAATCATCTGTCACTACCCTCTAATTGGCAACACGTCCACTTAGCCGATACGGACTCTACCATGCTGCAATTGCAACGCCCTACATATACGCATAGTACGAAAGAGTTCGTCCTAATGACCACCGACTATCAAACAGCAGGACATGGTCAAAAGGGCACTTCGTGGGAGGCTGAACGGGGCGAAAACTTGCTTTTCAGTTTCGTGTTCCACCCCACGCTCATTCCCGCCTTACAACAGTTTGCCCTCTCTGAAGCCTTGGCCTTAGGCATTCGGGCGGCATTGTTATCATTCGTTGGGGAAGGCATTACCGTGAAGTGGCCCAACGACATTTACTGGCAGGATAAAAAGATCGCAGGTATGCTCCTCACCCACACGCTTTGCGGTGCGACGATTGCTACCACACTCACGGGAGTCGGGCTCAACGTCAACCAACGCACTTTCATCAGCGATGCCCCCAACCCCATATCGTTACGTCAGATCATAGGCAAGGACGTACCACGCCATCAGGTGTTGGAGGCATTGCTCCAAGCCTTTGAACTGCGCTACCGCCAAATTCAACAAGGTAATTACGATGCGCTACATCAAGAATACATGCAATGCCTCTATTGTGGCAAAGGACTTCATACTTACGAGGACGCTGCAGGGCGCTTTCAAGCCTCCATTCAGCACATTTCAAGCACAGGCATGTTACACCTCAAGCACGCTGACGGTGTAGAAAAAGTCTACGCATTTAAAGAGGTAAAGCTTATCAACTAACATGAACAAACAGATTTTACACATTGCCCTACCCAGTATCATATCTAACATAACGGTGCCGCTCCTTGCCCTTGTCGACACCACCATTGTCGGCCACCTAGGATCCGCCAGTTACATTGCCGCCATTGCCCTTGGCGGCATGATTTTTAATATGATATATTGGCTCTTCAACTTCCTACGTATGGGTACGGGCGGACTCACGGCTCAAGCCTACGGAGCGAACCAACACCAAGCGACAAGCTACATCTTACTGCGTTCGCTCACCATAGCTGGAGGCATCGCGCTCACGCTTCTACTCTTGCAGCGTCCAATCTTCCAAGTGACGTTCCATTTCGTAACGGCTACGGCCGAAGTTAGGAGTTTGGCTTCTATTTACTTCAACATTCTTATATGGGGTGCCCCTGCTATGCTGGCATTGTATAGTTTCACAGGGTGGTTTTTGGGCATGCAGAACGCACGCATACCGATGTGCATTGCCATTACGCAGAATGTAGTAAACATTGCCGTTAGCACGCTTCTTGTGTTTGGTTGCCACCTAAAGATTGAGGGCGTGGCTTTGGGCACACTCATATCACAATACACGGCTTTGCTATTAGCCGTTATCTTTTGCCTTACAAAGTTCGACGTGAAGCAGCACTTCGAATTAAAGGCGATACTCGACATCAACACGCTGAAACGTTTCTTTCAAGTCAATCGCGACATCTTTTTGCGCACGCTCTGCCTCATTGCCGTCACGACTTACTTTACCTCTGCTGGCTCAACACAGGGTGAAGTCACGCTTGCGGCCAACACGCTATTGATGCAGTTCTTTATCATCTTCTCTTATTTCATGGACGGCTTTGCTTACGCGGGCGAGGCGTTAGGCGGTCGCTACTTCGGTGCGCACGATCGCCTAAACTTCCAGCGCGTGACGCGCTGTCTATTTGCGTGGGGCGGAGCATTGTCTGTGCTTTTCTTCTTCATCTACTTCTTAAGTGGCACTTCCCTACTCCACTTACTCACCGACGACTCACAGGTAATTAATCGTGCGCAGCAATACTTGCCTATTGTCTACTTTATCCCCCTCATTAGTTTTGCTGCCTTTTTATTTGACGGCCTTTACATTGGGACTACGGCCACGCGCTACATGCTCATCAGTATGTTTTGCGCTTCAGCAGCTTTCTTTGTACTTATCAACGTCTGCACGCTCAGCAATACGCTCCTTTGGTTAGCCTTTTTAGTTTACTTAGGTGGTCGCGGACTCATGCAGGCTTTTTTATTCAAGAAAGCCGTTTAGACACTTTTTTGACTGAATAGTTGTCGTCCATCAAACTGCAATTTATCTGCCTAATTGGGGGGCGGGTTTTCAACCCGCGGCAGCAGCATGCTTTGAATATCTACTTATAGTCGCTTAGCGCGAGAACATACATAACATACAATTTAACATACTTATTACATACTACTACTCAATTTGTGCCAAGGCACAAATTGATACAAACTGGCTACGCCCTTGCGCTTCAGCGACAATGTGATATAT